>NZ_PNGD01000003.1:71043-210161 GCF_002871495.1 Streptococcus sp. UMB0029 | reverse complement strand
TCTGACTTTCTGGTCTTAAAGGAGTTGCCTCGATCCTTGGCAAATCTGTGTTCATTTCTTTTGCTGTTGGGATTAAAATTTTCATATTGATAGTGTAGCATATTTTTTAGCCACTACCAAGAAATTCATCTGAAAAGAGACTGGGGAAAAAAGGCATTAAAATTAAAAAATGCATAGTATCAGGAATTGAAAAATCTGGATACTATGCGTTTTATGATGGAAAGATTTACTTCATTTTTTCCTGAAATTGAGGTTTTGCCCAGCCTCTCCTCTTACTGCACTTTAAAGGTCTTGAGATAGTTGTCTTTTCCTACTTGACCTTCAAAGGTTTTACCATTTTCTAGGTAAGGAAGTTCATCAGATACAGAAGCCTTGACCTTGTATATCTTGCCATCAACTTTAAAGAAGTAGACGGTATCTCCCTTGATAACAGCTGATTTGAGGTCTGCTACCACACCCTTGATACTTTCTTTGGTTTCATTGTCAATTTCAAGGTCGTTTTTATTAGCATACTTGCTGAGCAGCTCTTCCACTGTCGTAGCTACGATAACATTTTGGTACTCGACTGCGTCTACCAGGGCGTACTCTTTGACCAAGCCAGCATTGTCCTTCAAGCCCATGATGTACAAAGGCTTGTCATTGAGGTTAATGAGGATTGGGAAGGTTGCCTTGTAGGATTTCTCCTGAACAGCACCTTCGGCTGATTCACGGGCTGATTCTTCGGTCGCGGAAGCCAAGCTGTACTTGGTGATTTCTCCTGTTCGCATATTTTCAAGGATGAAACCAAGATTACTCTCATCTGCATTAGCCGACGTCACACCTGTGTAGAGATAAATGTCATTTCCGATAGACAAGTAATTATAGCCCTTGGTAGTCTGGGTCACGTTTTTCTTGGAAATCATGGCATTCCAGAAACCGTCCTTGTACTTGCCGTTGTAGTTGATTTGCTCAATGGTTTCCTCAGCTGGATAGACTCTGTCCACCCATTCTGGAACATCTGCCAAGCTGTATTCCTTGGTTTCTCCATTTGTGGCATCCAAGATAATGACTGAAACAGGACGAGGAACCGCAAGTCCAAATTGCTTTTGGTAAACCGTTGCTACATAGAAAGGATTACCCTCATCGTCCACCTCGAAAGATGGAGTTTTGAAGATCTTGGTTGGGTACTTAAAGCGCAGGTGACGCTTGACATCACGGTTAAAATACTCCGAGTCTGAATATTTGATTGGTGTCTTCAAGTCCACCAAATTCGCATTTCCTGTTACCATGTCCACCTTGATATACTCGCCGATTCCCTTAGCTTGATTATTAAACCATTTGATAGGGTCTGCATATTCTAGTGGTGTAACTCGATAAGGTTTCCCATCAATTGTCAATTGGGTATAGGTATCTGCCGCTACGTACTGCGACACCTTATCCGTTAAGGAACCCAAGTAGCGGTCACCAATTTTTTCAGCAGTACTTCTATCTAAAATAGGAACCTTACTGGTATCAGTCTTAGGAAATTCAGTAAAGTCTTTTTCCGTAACTGTGACTACATTAGCATAATTTTTAGCCTGAAAAATGCTGGAAGTCACCAAGGAAACTAAACCAGCCAAGAGAAGAATTCCTCCAATAGAAGCAAAAAGAATTTTCCCTAACCGATTGATTTTGAAACCCTCAAAATTTAAAGCAGCCTCCACCTTGCCATGGCGCACATGAACTGTTTTGACCAGATTGATTCCCTTTCCAAAGCCAAATAAGATTGCCACAACTAACAAATGCCCACAGAGGAAAAAGAGAAATTCCCAGCTGGTCAGGTTAAGGGGTGGTAAGAAGATATACCAAGTCGTTGCAATAAAAATAAGTTTAAAGATTATCCGTTTCATTTGTTTTCCTCCTAAATGATTCGTCCTTCCAAGTGATCCAGTTCATGCTGGCAAATCTGTGCTGGGAATCCTGTCAAGGTCATGGTCTGTTCCTGCCACTTGCTGTCACGATAGGCAACCCTTATGGTTTCATAACGCTTAGTAGGTCTCACACCTGTCAAGGACAAACAGCCTTCTTCTGTCTCATAAAGTCCTTCATAGGACAGGAGCACTGGGTTAAACATGACCAAAGGAACCAAGCCAAGATTAAAGATAATCACGCGCTTCTGCACCCCAATCATATTGGCAGCCAGACCAACACAGGCCTCACGATTCGCTAAGAGAGTATCTTGTAAGTCTCTAGCAAGATACAGATCATCCTGACTTGCCAGCTGAGATACCTGAGATAAAAACAAAATATCCTTCACAATTTTCTTTTCCACTTCCTCACACTCCTCTTGATCTTTACTATATTATAGCAATTATAGCACAAAAGCCAATAACTGCAAGCCCTTTCCCTCAACTGTAGCAAAAAGCCATCCGAAGATGACTTTTTCTTTTTAAATCGCATTCTTATCAAAGCCAAGTTTACGTTGAACAAACTTGACAATTTCGACGATGATAATCATTGAGAAGCTTCCAGCCATAACGATTCCCCATTGTGACAAGTCTAGTTTGGTTACATGGAAGATTCCTTCAAGCGGTTCTACGATGATTGTTGCCATAAGAAGAATGAAGGATACCAAGATAGACCAGTTAAAGGTCTTAGACTTGAATGGACCAACTGTCAAGATGGACTGGTAAACAGACTTGACATTGTAAGCATGGAAGAGCTGAATCAAACCAAGGGTTGCAAAGGCCATAGTAAGGGCATCTGCATGAATGGCATGATTGTCACCCACATGAACTGGGTAAGCAAGGGCAAGGCCATAAACGCTCATAACAAGGGCTGCTTGGAGTACACCTTGATAGATGATAGAACTGAAAACACCACCTGAGAAGAAGCTTGCCTTGCGTCCACGTGGTTTATGGGTCATAACACCTGGCTCCGCAGGTTCAACACCTAGAGCGATAGCTGGGAAGGTATCTGTTACCAAGTTAATCCACAAGAGATGAACTGGCTGCAAGACATCCCAACCAAACAAGGTTGATAGGAAGATGGTTAACACTTCAGCAGTATTGGCAGAAAGTAGGTACTGAATAGTCTTTTGAATGTTTGAGAAGACCTTACGTCCTTCTTCCACTGCAACAATGATAGTCGCAAAGTTATCATCTGCAAGAATCATGTCAGAAGCCCCCTTAGAAACCTCTGTACCAGTGATTCCCATACCGATACCGATATCTGCTGTTTTCAGAGCTGGCGCATCATTGACACCGTCACCTGTCATGGCAACGACTTTACCTTGTTTTTGCCAAGCCTTGACGATACGAACCTTGTGCTCTGGAGACACACGGGCATAAACAGAGTATTGACCAACTACTTTTTCAAAGTCTTCATCAGATAGTTCGTTGAGTTCAGCACCAGTTAAAACGTGGCCTTCTGTATCATTTGCATCAATGATTCCCAAACGTTTGGCAATAGCTTCTGCAGTGTCTTGGTGATCACCCGTAATCATGATTGGACGGATTCCCGCTTCCTTAGCCACTCGAACAGCCTCAGCTGCCTCAGGACGTTCAGGGTCAATCATCCCGATCAAACCAGTAAAGATTAAATCATTTTCAAGCTCTTCAGAAGTGAGGTTTTCTGGAATACTATCGATAATCTTATAAGCACCTGCAAGGACACGCAAGGCTTGGTGGGCCATTTCAGAGTTGTTTGTGTGAATGAGGTTTGTAACCTTCTCATCAATCGGAGCAATATCCCCAGCCTTATCACGAAGAACACAACGTTTAAAAAGTTGGTCTGGCGCACCTTTGACCGCTACAAGGAAACGACCATCTGGCAATGGGTGAACTGTTGACATGAGCTTACGCTCAGAGTCAAACGGCAACTCAGCCACACGAGGATATTTCTCTAAAAATTCTTTGACATCGTAGCCCTTGTCCAAGGCATACTGGATAAAGGCTGTTTCGGTTGGGTCACCAATTAGATTGCCTTCCACATCGATTTTAGTATCATTTGCCAAGACAACTGAACGAAGAAGGGGCATTTCAAGACCTAGTTCAATGTCATCAGCTGAGTCATGTAGGACTGCATCGTAGAAGACTTTTTCGACTGTCATCTTGTTCATAGTCAGCGTACCAGTCTTATCAGAAGCGATGATTTCAGTTGAACCAAGTGTTTCTACTGCTGGTAACTTACGAACGATAGAGTTTCGTTTGGCCAAAACTTGAGTACCGAGGGCAAGAACGATAGTTACGATAGCTGGGAGCCCTTCTGGAATAGCTGCAACGGCAAGCGCAACAGAGGTCATCAACTCACCAAGTGGATTTTTCCCTTGAATGAAGACACCCACTACAAAAGTAACAAGGGCAATGATCAAGATTGCATAGGTCAAAACCTTAGAAAGGTTGTTCAAGTTTTGTTTGAGTGGTGTATCCGTCTCATCCGCATCTTGAAGCATGCCAGCAATATGACCAACTTCCGTGTACATACCTGTATTGACAACAACACCAAGACCACGACCATAGGTCACGTTAGAGTTTTGGAAGGCCATATTGACACGGTCACCAATACCTGCATCTGTATCAAGCTCGGCTGTTAAATCTTTTTCAACTGGAACAGACTCACCTGTAAGAGCTGCTTCTTCGATTTTAAGAGAGTTGGCTTCTAGCAAACGTAGGTCTGCAGGTACCACATCACCAGCTTCAAGGGCAACGATATCACCTGGTACTAATTCTTTAGAATCAATCTCAGCCATATGACCATCACGAAGAACGCGGGCAGCTGGACTAGACATGGATTTGAGAGCTTCGATGGCTTCTTCAGCTTTTCCTTCTTGGTAAACACCAAAGGCAGCATTGATGATTACCACGGCTAAGATGATAATGGCATCTGCGATATCTTCCCCACCAGAAGTCACAACTGACAAAATAGCTGCCGCAACTAGGATGATAATCATCAAATCCTTAAATTGCTCGATAAATTTGACCAGGATTGATCGTTTCTCGCCTTCTTCGAGTTCATTGTGGCCAAATTCAGCAAGGCGTTTTTCTGCCTCACTTGATGACAAACCTTGCTCGGTCGCATCCACAGCCTTCAAGACCTCTTCAGGACTTTGAGTGTAAAACGCTTGGCGTTTTTGTTCTTTTGACATGTGTCTCCTCCTTGACATTGTGTGCAAAACAGACTCTCTTTTCCTCATCGTATCTTTTCACGACAAACAAAAAGAGACCTGTTAATCATAACAAGTCTCGCTGTTTAAGATAGTGCCGGAAAGCATACTTTTCAGTATAAAATTCGGAATGACGACACTATCGCAGGTTTCTGCCAGCTACTCCCTTGAGTAGTACTATTATACCAAATCATCTCATTTTATTCAACAAACTAATACTTACCAATCAAATCAAAAATCAGTCAATTATTCCTCTCCTTCAATTCTTTTAACTCCAAAGTATACTGCCATCCATTGATTAAACCATGCATCACTTTCTTTATGTAAATTATTAGTTCCTTGATAGGCATTATATGAGTATCTAGGTTTTTTTAGCAGTTTCAGCACTACATTCTTTTGACCAGATTTTTTAGCCTCTATCAGTTGAGAATATTGATTTTTAACTTGAATATAGGTTTCATAATTATCTTGAATAACACTAGCATACGATAATCCGAATTTAATTAAAATAGGAAAAATCAAAATAATAGAAATTATTTTTAACCTTCGTACTTGCTCCAATGTCAATTTTAACAATTGCATAACTACCAAACAAAGAAGCATACTTGCACCAAAAAATACCCTATCTGGTTTCTCATTACTCGCAATGAGACTATATATACAAGCTAAATGAGCAATTACCATAAAACCGATTTCTATCAACTGTTCTCTTTTTATCTGTTTCATAGCTATCAAATAAGTTAGTAATAATGCCAAAATTAGATACAGTAAACTATATTTCGTATAGGATATCTGGGCTAACTCAACGATTTTGTCTTTGATATTTTCAAAAATCGAGATTTCTCCCGCCCTTTGATGAGAGCCTGGTGAGGATATCATCAAAATAAATCCTGCTATAGCACTAATAATCTCAACTATTTTCCACATTGGAATTTTTTGTTCCAATATATGAAAAGAAAAATAGAATACTGACCATAAAATGATAGCAGGGGAGGTGTTCTCATTCCCTGCTCCCATAAAGAATGCTAACATAAGAGTCAAAGGTAAACATTTCTTAGAAATATCACTTTTCGTAAATAAGTAAATCCACAGTAAGTCAATTACTGCAGTCCATAGATAATTTCCCGATCCTGATACCCAAAGAACTGTTTTCCCAATTTCTGGCAAAAACCACCATAACATAAAAAATAAAATAGTTAGGTATATCGCCCGTAGTTTTTCAGGATACACCTTTATTATATTAGAACTTATTCGCTCTATCAGCGCTACCAGCATTACGAATATAAACGAGTTAAAAATATTAAAATATAATTTATCAAATTGCATAAAAATTTGCACTATGCTATGTGCTGTAAAACGTCCGTTCCATATTTTCCAGTGATTAACTTGTGAAGTAATCAAATCAAAAATATTTTTTACAATTTCTTCGTTTCCTGTAGGCATCGAATCTTTGTAAATATATCTATAAACAAAATCATCTGACGTATAGAGGGTAAAATAATTTAGTATATAAATTAAAATGAAGATTGCAATACAAACTAACAAATAATTAAATAATGATTTTCTAGAAGCTATCATTACTTTGCTCCTTGACTACATATATCGGTCTCTTTTTAGTTTCTAGAAAAATTTTTCCAATGTATTTACCCATAATTCCAATAGATAAGAGTTGCAGTCCACCTAAAAAAAGAATAATCGTCATGATAGAAGTCCATCCTGATGTTGGATTCCCCATAATCAACGTCCTGATAACAATAAAAAACATTAGAAAAAAAGATATGATACAAACAAGAAGTCCTAGAACAAACGATACTGCAAGGGGTGCATCTGAAAAATTAATAATCCCTTCAAGTGAATACTTAAAAAGGGACCAAAAACTCCATGATGTATTCCCCACTACACGCTCAACATTATTGTATTTTAAATATTCCGTTTTAAAACCGACCCATGCAAAAATTCCTTTTGAAAAGCGATTGTACTCCGATAACTCTAATATAGCATCCAACATTTGACGACGCATCAAGCGAAAATCACGAGCACCATCTACCACATCTAAGTGGCTGATTTTATTTATAATTTTATAAAATAATTTTGCAAATAGAGAGCGAATCAAAGGTTCTCCTTTACGGTTTACTCTATAACTCCCAACACAATCTATTCTCTTATTATTATCTAGTATCGATTTCATTTGAATTAATAATTCTGGTGGATCTTGAAGATCAGCATCCATCACTGCTACATATTCGCCTTGGGCTTGCTTTAATCCAGCATAAAGCGCTGCTTCTTTACCAAAATTTCGAGAGAATGATATATAACTAACTCTTTTTTGCTTACTATTTAATTTTTTTAAAACGTTCAATGTGCTATCTATAGAACCGTCATCAACAAAAATATAATCTATCTCCTCGTCAATCTGTGAACTAATTTTTTCTACTTCTCTAAAAAATATCGGAATAGAGTCCTCCTCATTAAAGCAAGGAATTACTATAGAAATTCCCATTTTCTTTTTACCTCTCTTATACGAACTTCCTAATAATAAAATAAATATTACTTTATCAGTCTATCATATTTCCTAAAAAAAAAAAGCAATCTCTGCTTTGTATTTTCTTAGTTTTATCCGTCCTATTTGAATTTTCCCTTGAAAACCAGTATAATGGTAGAATGCTATGTGACTAGAAAGGAAGTTGAATGAAGCAATCTATCTCAAATCTCAAGTTAGCTGAGCGTGGGGCCATTATCAGTATTTCGACCTATCTGCTCTTATCAGCAGCAAAATTAGCAACTGGGCACCTCCTCCATTCATCCAGTTTGGTGGCAGATGGTTTTAATAACGTGTCGGACATCATTGGAAATGTGGCCCTCTTGATTGGGATTCGGATGGCGCGCCAGCCTGCAGACCGTGACCATCGCTTTGGCCACTGGAAGATTGAGGATTTGGCAAGCTTAATCACTTCCATCATCATGTTTTATGTCGGTTTCGATGTACTTCAGGATACCATTCAAAAAATTCTCAGTCATGAAGAAAAGGTTATTGACCCTCTGGGCGCAACTCTGGGAATTATGTCTGCAGCGATTATGTTTATGGTTTATCTCTACAACACTCGCCTCAGTAAGAAATCCAACTCCAAGGCACTAAAGGCCGCAGCAAAGGACAATCTTTCTGATGCTGTTACCTCACTTGGTACTACTATTGCCATCCTAGCTAGCAGTTTCAATTATCCCATTGTGGATAAACTGGTTGCCATTATCATCACTTTCTTTATCTTGAAGACTGCCTATGATATCTTCATCGAGTCTTCCTTTAGTCTTTCAGATGGCTTTGACGACCGTCTGCTTGAGGACTATCAAAAGGCCATTATGGAAATTCCCAAAATTAGCAAGGTTAAGTCCCAAAGAGGGCGCACCTACGGTAGCAACATTTACCTTGATATTACGCTAGAAATGAATCCTGACCTGTCGGTTTATGAAAGTCACGAAATTGCAGACCAGGTCGAATCTATGCTGGAGGAACGTTTTGGAGTCTTTGATACCGATGTCCATATTGAGCCAGCACCTATCCCTGAGGATGAGATTTTAGACAATGTCTACAAAAAATTGCTTATGCGCGAACAATTGATTGACCAAGGAAATCAACTGGAAGAACTCTTAGCTGATGATTTTGTCTATATTCGTCAGGATGGAGAGCAGATGGATAAAGAAGCTTATAAGACCGAAAAAGAGTTGAATTCAGCTATCAAGGACATTCAAATCACTTCCATCAGTCAGAAAACCAAACTCATCTGCTATGAATTAAATGGCATCGTCCATACCAGTATCTGGCGACGCCACGAAACTTGGCAAAATATCTTTCATCAAGAAACCAAAAAAGAATAGAGAAATCCTGTCATGAGACGGGATTTTTCTATTCTTCTAGCTATCAAAGTCACTTAAATATTCATAGCGTTCGTATTTTTCAAGGAGTGCTTCGTTTTTCTCGTCCAATTCTTTTTGAAGAGTCGCTAGCTTACCAAAGTCAGAGCCGTTGACCTGCATTTCCTCTTCAATAGCAGCGATACGATTTTCCAAGGCTTCAATATCACCTTCAATGCTTGCCCACTCCTGCTTTTCTTGGTAGGTCATGCGTTTCTTGTCTTCACGGACCTTAACCACTTTCTCCTTTTCGGCCTTTTGCACTTGATTGACCATCTCTGTTTCAAAGGCTTTTTCATCAAGATAGTCGGTGTAATGACCAAAGAAAGGACGAATTTTACCATCCTCAAAAGCGAGAATCTTGGTCGCTACCTTATCCAAGAAATAGCGGTCGTGACTAACAGTCAAAACTGGACCAGCAAAGCCTTGCAAGAAATTCTCCAAAACTGTCAAGGTCGCAATATCTAGGTCATTTGTCGGTTCGTCCAAGAGAAGAACATTTGGTTTTTCCAAAAGCAGTTTGAGGAGATAAAGACGTTTTTTCTCTCCACCTGACAATTTCTCAATCAAGGTTCCATGCGTCGAACGTGGGAAAAGGAACTGTTCCAACAACTCAGCGATGGAAGTCGTAGAACCACCACTGGTCTTGACCTCTTCTGCCACTTCCTGCAAGTAATTGATCACTCGCTTACTTTCATCCAAGCCCTCAATTTGCTGAGAGAAATAGGCGATGCGAACAGTTTCCCCTATCACAACTTGACCTGCTGTCGGCTCAAGACTTCCTGCAATCAAGTTAAGGAGAGTTGATTTCCCAACACCGTTGTCCCCAACAATTCCAATACGATCTTTGGCCTGCACCAAGAGATTAAAATCTTGCAAAATGGGCTTGTTTTCATAGGCAAAGGAAACATCCTGAAACTCGATGACTTTTTTACCGATACGACTGGTTTCAAAGTTCATGGTCAAATCTGTTTCAGCAACTCCACCTGAAACTTCTTTCTTCAAGTCATGGAATCGATTGATACGAGCCTGCTGCTTGGTCGCACGTGCCTGCGGTTGTCGGCGCATCCAGGCCAGTTCTTGCTTATAGAGTTGCTCTTTTTTGTGGAGTAAAGCTGCATCTCGCTCGTCCTGTTCCGCCTTAAGGCGAACATAGTCCTGATAATTCCCCTGATACTCTGTCAAACCTGCTCGGTCCAACTCGAAAATACGTGTTGATAAAGCGTCTAGGAAATAACGATCATGGGTGATAAAAAGGACGGTTTTCTTAGAATTTTTCAAAAAGAGAGTCAGCCACTCAATAGTCGCAATATCCAGATGGTTGGTCGGCTCATCCAGTAGCAAGAGGTCATGGTTGCCAAGTAAGACTTGCGCCAACTGGACCCGTCTTCTTAGACCACCTGACAATTCCCCAACAGGAGTCGATAAGTCCCGAATACCCAATTTGCTAAGAACGGTCTTGATCTGACTCTCGATTTCCCAAGCTTGGAGAGAGTCCATTTCAGCCATGACCCGTTCCAAACGAGCCTGCTTGTCCTCACTGTAGTTAAGCATGAGGAGTTCATACTCACGAATGAGCTGGATTTCCTTGAGGTCGCTAGATAGAACCGTATCCAAGACCGTCTTGTTATCATCAAAATCAGGGTCCTGTGTCAAATAGCCAATCTGGTAATCATTCTTAGCTGAAAAAGGACTAACATCCCCATCAAATCCAGAAACACCAGAAAGAACATCTAAAAGGGTGGTCTTCCCTGTTCCATTGACACCAATCAAACCAATTCTGTCTAGATCATGGATGATAAAGGAAATATCCTTAAAAACGGTCTTATCACCGACGGATTTACTTAGTTTTTCAACGATAAAATCACTCATTTTTTCTCCCTCAGATAAGCATGGATGGCTTGACGGTCATTTTCCAATTCTCCATCGACAATGGCATATTCAATCTCTGTTAAAATCTCTCCCAAGTCTGGCCCTGGTTGATAACCGTATTCCTTAATCAAAATACCGCCATTGATCTGAATTTCTTTCTTATCATGGATAGTCAAGCTCTGGTAGGTTTCTGTGATAGCTTGCGGGTTAACTTCTTTTCCTTGAGCCTGACGAAGATTTTCAGCTTGTAAAAGCAACTCCAAGTCAAAGCGGTAACAATCGCGCTTGCTCAATTCTCCCTTTTCACGCAGAGTCAAAATAGTCAGTAAATCCTGAACTTGCTTAGCAAACTGGCGTGAGGTCTTCCAAGCTTTCAAAAAAGGCTGCGCATTTTCAATCTCCAAAACCCACAGTAGAGCCGCCCAAGCTTGCTCTGAAGATTCAAAGGTGAAATCAGTCTCTAAATCAAACAGTCTGTTGAGCTTGTACTGGCTAGCGGCTATATCAGGGAGATAGTCATAAGCTTGACTCTCAATCATAGAAGCCAAGCCCCTTCTCCAAAAGGGAGCCAACAAGAGTTTATCAAACTCGACAAATGTACGCTCTACAGAAATTTTCTCCAAAAGTGGCGTCAAGGTCTTCATAGCTTTAAAGGTTTCTGGCTCAAGTTCAAAGCCAAGGCTGGCCTGAAAACGGAAACCACGCATAATCCGCAAAGCATCTTCGTTGAAACGCTCACTAGCCAATCCAACTGCTCGTAAGACTTGGTTTTCCAAATCCTCTAAACCATGGAACAAGTCAACAATTTCTCCTGTCTCGTCCAAGGCAAAGGCATTGACTGTAAAATCACGGCGCTTGAGGTCTTCTTCTAGCGAGCGCACAAAGGAAACCGCACTGGGTCTACGATAGTCCACATAGACATCTTCTGTCCGAAAAGTAGTCACCTCATACTCCTCGTCCCCATCTAAGACCAAGACAGTTCCATGCTCGATTCCGATATCGGCTGTTCGCGGAAAAATCTGCTTGGTCTCTTCTGGATAAGAAGACGTCGCAATATCCACATCATGGATAGGGCGATTGAGAAGGGCATCTCGAACAGAACCTCCAACAAAATAGGCTTCAAAGCCTGTTTCTTTAATTTTTTCTAATACTGGTAAAGCCTTCTGAAATTCAGAAGGCATTTGCGTTAATCTCATAATAAGTGTTCTAATCCATAGACAAGCTCATGACGCTTGACAACTTCTTTAATTCCCAAATTGACCCCTGTCATGAAGGAGCTGCGATCATAGGAGTCATGACGGAGGGTCAATCCTTCTCCCTGATTGCCAAAGATGACTTCCTGATGGGCTACCAAGCCTGGCAAACGAACTGAGTGGATACGCATGCCATCAAAGTCAGCACCACGGGCACCTGCAATCAATTCTTCCTCATCAGGCGCACCCTGCTGGATAGACTCTCGAACTTCGGCCATCAACTCAGCTGTTTTGATGGCAGTTCCACTCGGAGCATCCTTTTTCTTGTCATGATGGAGCTCGATAATCTCCACATTTGGGAAATATTTGGCAGCCTGCGTCGCAAATTGCATAAGCAAGACAGCACCCAAGGCAAAGTTAGGGGCAATCAAGCCACCCAAGTCTTGGGCACGAGAAAATTCTTTTAACTCTGCAATTTCTTCACTAGTAAAACCTGTTGTTCCAACTACTGGAGCAAAGCCATTTTCAAGAGCAAAGCGTGTATTTTCATAGGCAACAACTGGTGTAGTAAAGTCTACCCAGACATCCGCTTCAAAACCGACCAAATCAGCCTTATCCTTGAAAACAGGAATACCCTGCCATTCTGACTCAGACTCAAAAGGATCCAAAACTGCTACCAAGTCCAAATCTGGATCAGCCAAGACCATCTGGCAAGCAGCTTGGCCCATCTTACCCTTAAAACCAGCAATAATTACTCGAATACTCATCTCTACTCCTATCTAAGATACAAAGGACGTTAGCTGCCCATGAAAAATAGGGAATGGCGCTGACTTTCCATGAAAGGCAAGACAGACATCTTTTTTCAAGAGGCAGGTAGTCCGTGTTCAATTGCTAAGATACAAAGCCTGTAGGAACACATAGTGAAAATAGGAGTTTTGATCAAGAAGTGTCTACTCCTTGGAAGAACTATCTTTTTCACACAGGGTTCCAGACGTGTTCAATTATCATGATACCAAGGACCTTAGCTGCCCATGAAAAATAGGGAATGGCGCTGACTCTCCACGAAAGGTCAGACAGGCATCTTTTTTTCAAGAGGAAGCTAGTCCGTGTTCAATTGCTAAGATACAAAGCCTTCTTGACTAGTCTTGAAGTGCTAACTAAATCACTGGAATATAACCCAGAGCAATACTTCCTGACCCTAGGTGTGTCCCAATGACACTGCCAAATGTAGCAAGTGAAATATCCGTACCCACTCCAGATTCAATCAAGTTCTGACGCAATTCCTCAGCCTTTTCAGGAGCATTTCCATGAATGACAATGACCCGATATTGGCCTGAAGCCGTTGTTTCCTTAATGATTTCAATTAAACGCTTGGTTGCTTTCTTCTCAGTACGAACTTTTTCGTAAACTTCAATCACACCTTGGTCATTGAAATAAAGAATTGGCTTAATGCTTAGCAGATTACCCAAAATCGCAGCCCCATTTGAAAGGCGTCCACCTTTCACCAAATGATCCAAATCATCCACCATGATAAAAGCTGACGTACGACTAATTTGAATAGCTAGTTTATCCTGAATAATGGCAAAATCATCGCCCTGGTCGCGCCAGTTAAAGACACTTTCAACCATGATACCCAGCGGAGCACTTGTAATCAAAGTGTCTGGAAAAGCAATGGTTAAACCCTCATAGTCATCCACCATATACTGGATATTTTGGTAAAAACCTGAAATTCCAGAAGATAGGAAAAGCCCCAAGGCATGGGTATAGCCTTGTTCTTTGAGCGAAGTTAAAATCTCATCTAACTTGGCAATACTTGGTTGACTGGTCTTAGGCAATTCAGAAGCCTGAGCCATTTTTTGGTAAAAATCCTCTGCAGTCAGATTAATACCTTCGACATACTCCTCACCATCAATATTGACAGGAATATCCAAGACGTATAAATCTTCTCTTTGCAAGGTCTCTGCACTAAGCAAGGTCTCTGCACTAAGATAAGCAGAAGAATCTGTGATAACAGCTAATTTCATATTAGAACTCCAAATTGATTCCTGGTAAGTCTAATGCAATTTCAGTTACTTCGTAAGTCAAACGGTTGAGCATGTTCAAACATGGACGAGCCAAAGTTTCCACTTCTTCTTGGCTCAATTCACTTGGTTCATTGACAATACGGCCATCGATGTGGTTTACCTGTGAAATGGTTCCACTGATGACAAATTTATCAAATACAATCATAAAACTCAAGACGACAATCAAAGAAGTCACTTGATTTTCTTGGTCATGTTGAATCAATTGGAAGTTCACATCCACCTTAGTTTCAGGAGCTCCATTTTCATTTTCCCATTCAAAATTACGCGCATCAAAATGATACTGACTAACAAATTCTTGTTCACGTTTAAGATTCATGTCTTTCTCCCTCGGCTACAATATTATAAGCTATTGTACCATAATTTTTTATTTTCATCTAGTTTTCTAGGATTTAGTCAATCCCAATTTCAGCTCGAACTACGTCTGCGATGGTATCAACATAGTAGTCCACTTCTTCTGTTGTAGGCGCTTCTGCCATAACACGCAAGAGGGGCTCTGTTCCACTTGGGCGAACAAGGATACGGCCATTCCCTGCCATTTCAGCTTCCATCTTCTCGATAATTGCCTTGATAGCTGGCACTTCCATGGCCTTTTCCTTCATGGTATTTTCCACTCGTATATTGACTAATTTTTGTGGATAGATGGTTACTTCTGCGGCCAACTCTGACAAGCTCTTACCAGTTTCTTGCATGATTTTAGTCAATTGAACAGCAGATAATTGACCATCACCAGTGGTATTGTAATCCATTAAGATGACGTGACCAGACTGTTCACCACCGAGATTGTAGCCTGATTTTCTCATTTCTTCAACAACATAGCGGTCACCAACTGCAGTGACTGCCTTATTGATGCCTTCACGATCCAAGGCCTTGTGGAAACCTAGGTTAGACATAACGGTTGTCACAATTGTATTTTGAGCCAATTGTCCTTTTTCAGAAAGGTATTTCCCGATGATGTACATGATTTTGTCACCATCAACGATGTCGCCATTCTCATCGACTGCAATCAAACGGTCACTGTCCCCATCAAAGGCCAAACCAATTGCTGACCCGCTTTCTTTAACCACTTCTTGAAGGGCTTCTGGGTGTGTAGAACCAACATTAAGATTGATATTAAGCCCATCTGGCGTCTCCCCGATAACCGTCAATTGAGCACCAAGATCTGCAAAGATTTGACGGGCACTTGTAGACGCTGCACCATTAGCTGTATCCAAGGCAACCTTCATTCCATCAAGAGGAGTTCCAGTTGAAACTAGATAGCTTTCATACTTACGCAAGCCTTCTGGATAATCTACCAAGGTTCCCAAGCCTTCAGCACTTGGACGAGGAAGAGTATCTTCCGCAGCGTCTAGCAAGGCTTCAATTTCTGCTTCTTTTTCGTCGTCTAGTTTGAAGCCATCACCGCCAAAGAACTTAATTCCATTATCAAGGGCTGGGTTGTGGCTAGCAGAAATCATGACACCTGCACTGGCTCCCTCAGTTTTAACCAAGTAAGCCACTGCTGGTGTTGCCAAAACGCCTAGTTTATAAACGTGAATTCCCACGGACAGTAGACCTGCCACCAAGGCTGATTCTAGCATTTCCCCAGAAATACGTGTGTCACGTCCCACAAAAACTTTCGGTGCTTCCGTTTCATGTTGACTGAGAACATAGCCTCCAAAACGTCCTAGTTTAAAGGCCAATTCTGGCGTTAATTCTACGTTAGCTTCTCCACGGACTCCATCAGTTCCAAAATATTTACCCATTGTTATAAAATCCTTTTCCTATTTTTAATTCGTTTTTGAACTAGTTGCTTTTGTTGACGAAGATGTCTCCGACGAACTACTTGCACTTGAACTTGGTGCTACTGGTTTTGTAGTGACCTTCATTGTGGTATCAAACGGAGTAATCACTACTGGTAAGACAACCCCATTGCGGTCGATTGCCTGCAAAGGTACCGAACCACTATAGTTACCTGTAATCCGTTCGCTGGTTGGTAAAAGTGCAATAACTTTGTCAATCTTAGCTAAAGTTTCCTGATCTGTCGTAACCGAAACTCGTTCATTTGATACGGTTACACTATCAATTTGTAGCTTGGGATCAATCTGGCTTTGGTCAACTTGTGGCACAACAAGCATCCCATCTCTCTTAACCTTCTTCCCAACTTTCACTGTAATCTTTTGAGGCGTTGCCACAGCGGTCAATCCACTTGGAAGATTTTCAATGTTCAAGGGAACTTCAATCGTTCCAACACTAGCATCTGTCAAATCCGCTGTAACCTTAAACTTACGAGTACTTTCCTGCATTTCGCTGGCCAAGGTCACACGATTAGCACCTGTCAGCACAACTGAAACTTCTGAAGCAAAACCACTAATAAAGTATTGACTATTATCATAATGAATGTCTATAGGAACATTTGCTACCGTATTGGTGTAGGTTTCTGATTTGACCTGCCTTACAGTATTATTATTTTGAAAGTTGGTCGATGTTGCATAGATAAATAAGACACAAGCAAAAAAGAGAGATGAAATAATATATAGACTATTTTTTCTCATTTTTCCAACCTCCTAGCAAACGGTCCTTGAAACTGGCTTTTTCCTCAAGGGCTGGCAAAAGAATTATTCGTAGCTCTGCTTCAAATTCTTCAAGAGTCAAATCATGCTTGAAAACTCCATTGTAGGTAATAGAAATACCACCTGTTTCCTCTGAGACGATGAAGGTCAAGGCATCCGACACTTCTGATAAACCGATAGCCGCCCTATGTCTGGTTCCAAATTCCTTGGAAATCCCTGTCCTTTCTGTTAAGGGTAGATAGGCAGAAGTGACTGCAATCCGATTTTCTCTGATGATCACAGCACCATCATGTAGGGGAGTGTTGGGAATAAAAATATTAATGAGGAGTTCTGCCGAAATATTGGCATCCAAGGGAATCCCTGTTGCGATGTATTCTTGCAAGGTGCGAACTCGTTGGATGGCAACCAGGGCACCAATCTTACGAGGGCTCATATATTCAACTGACTTGACAAAGGCACGAATCATTTGCTCTTCTGCACTAATTTGACTAGTAGAAAAGAAATCTGTCGCCCTTCCCAAACGTTCCAAACCAGTCCGAATCTCTGGAGAGAAGATAACAACCGCAGCAATAACCCCATAGGTGATAATCTGATTAATCAACCAAGAAATCGTTGTTAAACCAAGGATATTGGCCACAACCTGGGCTAATACAAAGATCACGACCCCACGCACCAAAATCATAATCTTAGTACCAGCTATCGCTTTTGTAAAACGATATAAAACATAGGCCACAATCAAAATATCAAACAAATTGATGGCAATACTCCAAGGACTAGAAAACAAGCTAGTCCAATATTGCAGATTGGATAATTGTTGAAAGTTCATCTGCTGTCTCCTCTCTGTCCAAACACGTTCCTTTCTATTATACCATTTTTTCTGACATTTTTTCCCCTATCCTACTTCATTTTAAATTAAAGAAAAAATATGATAAAATAAACTGATACTCAATGAAAATCAAAGAGCAAACTAGGAAGCTAGCCGCAGGTTGCTCAAAACACTGTTTTGAGGTTGCAGATATAGCTGACGTGGTTTGAAGAGATTTTCAAAGAGTATGACTAGAAAAAACAAAGGAGAAACCATGTCTCAACTCTATGATATTACCATTGTAGGTGGTGGTCCAGTCGGGCTTTTTGCGGCCTTTTATGCCCACCTACGTCAAGCCAAGGTCCAAATCATCGACTCTCTTCCCCAGCTAGGTGGACAACCTGCTATTCTCTATCCTGAAAAGGAAATCCTAGACGTTCCAGGTTTCCCAAACCTGACTGGAGAAGAGTTGACTAACCGCTTGATTGAACAGCTAAACGGCTTTGACACGCCTATTCATCTCAATGAAACGGTTCTTGAGATGGAAAAACAAGATCCAGGCTTTGTCATCACAACTTCTAAAGGAAGTCACCTGACTAAAACAGTCATCATCGCAATGGGTGGTGGTGCCTTCAAACCACGTCCGCTGGAACTTGAAGGGGTTGAGGGCTATGAAAATATCCACTACCACGTTTCCAACATTCAGCAATACGCTGGTAAGAAAGTAACGATTCTTGGTGGAGGAGACTCAGCTGTGGATTGGGCTTTGGCTTTTGAAAAAATTGCACCAACTACCCTTGTTCACCGTAGAGATAATTTCCGTGCTTTGGAACACAGTGTCCAAGCCTTACAGGAATCTTCTGTGACCATCAAGACACCATTTATCCCTAGCCAACTCCTTGGAGATGGAAAAACGCTCGATAAACTTGAAATCACAAAAGTCAAATCTGACGAAACCGAAACGATTGACTCAGATCACCTCTTTGTCAACTATGGCTTCAAATCTTCTGTCGGTAACCTTAAAAACTGGGGCCTTGACCTCAACCGCCACAAGATTATCGTCAACAGCAAACAAGAATCTAGCCAAGCTGGAATCTACGCTATCGGTGACTGTTGCTACTATGACGGAAAAATTGACTTGATTGCGACAGGGCTTGGAGAAGCACCAACCGCTGTTAACAACGCCATCAACTATATCGACCCTGAGCAAAAAGTACAACCAAAACACTCTACTAGTTTATAAAAAAGAACCACGAGTCACATAGGATTCGTGGTTTTATAGTTCATCTACAATCTTGTTAGCTCATATCTTTCCCTTTTTTAGCAAAAATAAAAATGCCTATCAAACTGATAAAACATGTGATATAATAAGAACGGCACTAACAATACGCCTTGGAAAAGGAGGTATTACAGATGCTAGAACTTCTCAAAATAGTGCTTATCGCAGTCATCGAGAGTATCATCTCATGGCTGGTGACTCGTTGGTTAGACGATCACTTCGACAAGTAACCTTCCTGGTTAGTGCTATCTAACCCAGAAAAAAATCCCCTCGGTATTGCAGTACCGAGGGGATTTCTGTTAGCACTAAAATGCTAGAACTTCTCAATTCCCCTTTATTATCTCACATACTCTATTCAATTGTCAAGAAACAGGTTGATATTTTATAAGTTAGCGATATCAAGCCATTAGAAAAATAGAATCAACCAATCACACTGATAATTCAAGGGAGAATATCTTTATAGTTCATCGGCTAATTTATTTATCTTTCTGAGTCTGTGGTTGACACCACTTTTGGTCAGAGGTGTGCTGAGACTATCTGCTAACTGCTGGATAGAGTAGTCTGGGTGTTGAATCCTCAGTTGTGCCACTTCCTGCAAATCTACTGGTAAATTCTCTAAGCCCATGATATCTTTGATTTTACTAATATTGTTGATAGTCTTCATGCTAGCAGAAACTGTCCGAGCTATATTCGCCGTCTCGGCATTATTGGCCCGATTGAGGTCGTTACGGGTTTCTCGCAAAATCTTAACCCGCTCAAAATCATCACGCGCCTGCATGGCTCCGATTACTATCAAGAAGTCCATAATGTCTTCAGCTCGCTGGAGATAGGTAACAGCTCCCTTCTTGCGCTCAAGCACCTTGGCATCCAGTAAAAACTGCTGAAGAAGAGAGGCAAGCCCTTGCGCGTGATCCAGATAAACAGAACTGATTTCCAACTGGTACTTGCCTGATTCAGGATCACGAATGCTCCCATTTGCCAAGAAAGCTCCACAAAGATAAGCACGTCCTGCTTCCTCGTCCGATAAAATCGCCTCGTCAATACCTGTTTCCAGGCCAAAGAAAGAGTCTGCCAAGTGCAAATCACTCAACAAGTCCTGCACTTTTTCATCTGTAAAAACGGTATAGACCCGATTTTTACGAAGATTACTTCTTTGGTGGTGGCGAATTTCTGATTTGATTTCATAGAAATGAAGAAAGGACTCGTAGAGGTGACGAGCCAGTTTGGCATTTTCTGTCACGACAGATAAGGTCAAGCCCGAAGTCGAGAGACCGATGCTACCAGACATCTTGATAATGGCAGATAGTTCATGTCGGCTCAGATGGTGTTGACCCAGAATTTCTTCTTTTACTGCTACTGTGAAACTCATTTTCTCACCTGTATAATCCGCATCAACTCATCCACAATCAAATCTCCATCGTGGAAGGCACCTCCATTTTCCAGACGAAGGAAGTTGGATGAAATCACTCGCGGAACCTGTTTACAAAGGCCAGCAAAGTCATGTTCCACCTGGACCAAGTATTCATCAAAACGGTTGGAATTCATGTATTCCTGTGGTACTTTTTCGATATTTACCAAGACAGTATCGATAAAAGGTCGGCCAAGATGACGATGCAAGACTTCCACGTGGTCACTATCTGTAAAGTGTTCCGTCTCCCCACGTTGGGTCATGATATTGCAGACATAAGCTATTTCTGCCTTTGTTTCCAAAAGCGCCTGCCCAATTTCTTTAATCACGATATTAGGTAAAATCGAGGTAAAGAGTGAACCAGGTCCAAGGACAATCATGTCACTTTCAAGAATGGTCTGCACCACTCGACGGCTAGCCAGAGGCATATCATCGTTGAGAGTATTGGTCACATAAACATGGTCAATCATGCCTGGATGGTCTGCAATATGGCTCTCTCCAGCCACTTCTGTCCCATCCTGAAAGACTGCATGCAGGGTCAAAGGATGGTCGCTGGAAGGATAAATTTTCCCTGTTGTATGGAAAAATTTACTCAGTAACTGCATGGCATTATAGGTCGAACCCTGCATTTCTGACAGACCAGCAATGATGAGATTGCCCAATGGATGGCCAGCAAAGGCTCCTGCATCTTCAGAAAAGCGATACTGAAAGACTTTCTCATAAAACTTAGGCATATCCGACATAGCTACAAGGACATTGCGGAGATCGCCTGGTGGTGTCAACTGCTGCATATTTTTTCGGAGTTCACCTGATGAACCACCATCATCTGCCACCGTTACGATAGCAGCGATTTCCACATCTTTTTCACGCAGGCTTTTTAGAATGACGGGGATCCCAGTCCCTCCACCAATCACCGTTATCTTTGGTTTTCTCATGAACGGTTTACCGTTTCCTTTCTTCGGTCTTTGTCACGATGTCCTTCATTAACAGGCCAAGTCTTGGATAAGTCCTGTGCCAAGCGTTTAGCAAAGGCCACACTACGGTGTTGTCCACCCGTACATCCCATAGCAATGGTCAAAACGGACTTACCTTCCTTTTGGTAACTTGGCAGAATCGGCTCAATCAAGGCCAACAAATGTTGATAAAAATCTTCTGACTCAGGATGATTCATGACATAGTCATAAACTGGTTCATCCACACCCGTTTGATTACGCAGTTCTGGTAGGTAGTAGGGATTTGGCAAGAATCGGACATCAAAGACCAAATCCGCATCAATCGGGATTCCATATTTAAAGCCAAAAGACATGACCTCGATACGGAAAGACTGGGCTTGTTCTTGATCTGAAAACTGCTCTGCAATAGTTTTACGCAGCTCACGAGGAGTGAGTTCAGTCGTATCCACCACATTTTGGCTCATATTTTTTAAAGGTGCCAAGAGCTCACGCTCTAGCTTGATTCCGTCTAAAATCCGTCCGTCTGCTGCTAGTGGGTGACTCCGTCTGGTTTCCTTGTAACGAGCGACCAATTCCTTATCAGCTGCATCCAAAAAGAGGATTTTAAAGTCCAGTTCTTCCTTGTTCTCCAACTCATCCAAAACAGCTTGAATCTCTGAAAAGAAAGAACGGCTGCGCATATCCACTACCAAGGCCAACTTATGGTCATCTTCCTTTGTTTCCACCAACTGCAAAAACTTAGGCAAGAGAGCTGGAGGCATATTATCAATAGTGAAATAACCTAGATCCTCAAAAGACTGAATGGCCACGGTTTTCCCTGCACCACTCATCCCTGTCACAATCACCAAGTGAAGTTGTTTCTTTGTCATCTTTTTCTCCTTATATCAAAAGAAGTTTGGCAGAACCAAACTTCAACTAGCTTATCCAATCTCTGCGATGACTTCGATTTCGACTTTGACATCACGAGGAAGACGAGCTACCTCTACTGCTGAACGAGCTGGAAATTCCTCTTTAAAGGCCGTTTGGTAAACCTCGTTAAAAGGAACAAAGTCGTTCATATCGCTCAAGAAGCAAGTTGTTTTGACAACATGGTCAAAGTCTGTTCCTGCTTCTGCCAAAATAGCACCGATGTTTTTTAAGACTTGCTCTGTCTGTTCTTGGATCGTTTCTCCAACGATTTCCCCAGTTTCAGGAGATAGGGGAACTTGACCACTAGCAAACAAAAGGTTGCCTACGATTTTTCCTTGAACATATGGTCCGATAGCCTTTGGAGCCTTATCAGTATGAATTGTTTTTGCCATTTTCTTTTCCTCACAATTTTTCTAAGATTGCATCCCAAGCCTCATCCATCCCTGCCTTGCTGACAGATGAAAAGAGGATAAAGTCGTCACTTGGGTCAAAGTTTAATTTCTTTTTGATTGCTGATTCGTGCTTGTTCCATTTACCACGAGGAATCTTGTCCGCCTTGGTCGCAACGATGATAACCGGAATCTCGTAATACTTGAGAAATTCGTACATCTGCACATCATCTACTGACGGGTCATGACGAAGGTCAACTAGACTGACTACCGCACGAAGATTTTCCCGAGTCGTTAGGTACTCCTCAATCATGCGCCCCCACTTTTCACGTTCCTTTTTAGAAACACGGGCATAGCCATAACCAGGCACATCCACAAAGCGCATCTTGTCATCGATATTAAAGAAGTTGAGAAGCTGGGTTTTACCAGGTTTTCCTGATGTACGAGCGAGATTCTTGCGATTGAGCATGGTGTTGATAAAGCTGGACTTACCAACATTTGAACGCCCTGCTAAGGCAATCTCTGGTAGTTCATCCTGCGGATAGTGGGATTTATTGGCCGCACTGAGCAAGATTTCAGCATTGTGTGTATTAAGTTCCATAGTCACCTCTAGGCTGTCTCTAGGATTGGTTTATCCGTTCCATCGACAGCTTCTTTAGTGATGCGGACCAATTTCACATTTTCCTGACTCGGTACTTCAAACATAACATCTAACATGGTTTCTTCGATGATAGAGCGAAGACCACGCGCACCAGTTTTGCGTTCGATGGCTTTATTGGCAATCTCTTGAAGGGCTTCGTCGTCAAATTCCAACTCGACATCATCATAAGAAAGCAAGGTTTGGTATTGTTTAACCAAGGCATTTCTTGGTTCTTTCAAAATACGAACCAAGTCATCGACCGTCAATTGCTCAAGAGCTGCAAAGACAGGCAAGCGTCCTATCAACTCAGGAATAATCCCGAATTTTTGAATATCTTCCGCGATGATTTCTTGCATGTAGGAGCTATTTTCATCAATCGCCTTGTTATTTTGACCAAATCCGATAACTTTTTCACCCAGGCGTTGTTTAACAATTTCTTCAATACCATCAAAGGCACCACCCACGATGAAGAGGATATTTTTGGTATCCACTTGAATCATCTCTTGTTGTGGATGCTTGCGTCCACCTTGAGGCGGCACGCTAGCAACGGTTCCCTCGATAATCTTGAGAAGGGCTTGTTGCACCCCTTCACCAGAAACATCACGTGTGATAGATACGTTCTCGCTCTTCTTAGCAATCTTGTCAATTTCATCCACGTAGATAATCCCACGTTCTGCACGTTCGATGTTAAAGTCAGCAGCCTGCAAGAGTTTAAGGAGGATATTTTCCACATCCTCACCTACATAACCAGCCTCCGTAAGAGCTGTCGCATCCGCAATCGCAAAAGGCACGTTCAAACTCTTAGCCAAGGTCTGGGCAAGGAATGTTTTCCCAGAACCAGTTGGGCCAATCATTAAGATGTTTGATTTCTGCAAATCCACATCTTCCGATTCTTCACGCGTATCGTGGAAATTGATGCGTTTGTAGTGGTTGTAAACTGCCACTGCCAAGGCACGTTTGGCACGATCTTGACCGATTACATAGTGGTTCAAAATATTAAGAAGTTCGATTGGTTTTGGTACCTCAGACAAGTCTGCTAAGACTTCCTCAGCCAACTCCTCCCGAATGATTTCCTGGGCCAACTCCACACATTCATTACAGATAAAGGCGTTGTTGCCAGCAATTATTTTTTGTACTTCTTCTTGGCTTTTGCCACAAAATGAGCAATAAACCATCATATCATTATTCCTAGTTGTAGGCATGATTTCCTTCCGTTCTATTCTATACTGTCATTCTATCTAAAATAAGGTCATGTAAAAAGCATGGATACTATTGACCAAATTGGTAAAGGCATTTAACCAGAGCAGGACAGAAAGTCCATAACGCTTTTTACGAAAAGCCTGTGCCCCTGCAAGCAAGCAGACCAAACACAGCATGGCTGTGAAAAAACCAAATATACTACGTTCCATTAGACTTCCTTTCTCTTGCGGTATTGAATGGTAAAATCATAAGGATTTTTCTCATCTTTGGTAAAGAATTTGCTTGAAACTGTCTCAAAAAGGGACAAGTCAAACTCTTCAGGGAAATAGGTATCTCCTTCCACCCGAGCATGAATGTGAGTGACAATTACTTCATCCAAATAGGGTTCAAAAGCCTGAAAAATCTGCTTTCCACCAAGAATATAGAGATTCTTTTCTTGAGCCTGATACCAGTCCAAGACAGACTGGACATCATAAAAAGTAGTAACCCCATCTATCTTTTCTTCAGAATTACGCGTCAAAATTAAGGTCTCCCGTTTTGGAAGCAAGCGACGCCCTATCCCATCAAAAGTCACGCGTCCCATCAAGATAGCATGATTAAGAGTTGTTTCTTTGAAGTGTTGCAGTTCTGCTGGTAAATGCCAAGGCAGACGATTGTCCTTACCAATCACACCCTCTTCATCCTGGGCCCAAATAGCTACGATTTTCTTATTCATGCTTCCATCCTTTTCACTGATAGTACTATTTTATCAAAAAACTCAAAAAAAGACTGGTTTGGAATAGCTTACAGAATAGAAAAAATCTGTAAGAAATTTCCTACAGATTTATCTATGTTGCTATTATTTCTTACAAACCAGGTGCTTGTCCAAGTTCTGCTGCAAGCATCCAGATTGTTTTATCAGTTTCAGTTTTAGCATCTGCAAAGATACCGTTTGTCACATCGTCACCTTCTTCATCAGTGATATCCAAACCTTTTTGGAAGAGTTCTGACAAGTAACGGTAGATAACAAGAACACGTTCCAAGCTTTCTTCAACATTGCGGTATTCACCAGCTTCTTCTTCGATTTCACTGTTTTGAAGGAATTCTGTCAAAGTAGAGAATGGACTTCCACCAAGTGTGATCAAGCGTTCGCTGATTTCATCCAAGTGACCATCAAGAGCATCCATGTACTCATCCATTTTTGGATGCCATACAAGGAAACCACGACCACGCATGTACCAGTGTACCTGATGCAAAGCAACGTGGGCTACGTACAAATCAGCAACAGCTTGGTTCAAGACTTCCTTTGTTTTTGCCAATGCTACTGGTGCTGCTTTTGTTAATGATGTTACGTCTTTTACTGCTTCTTTTTTCAATTCTACCATTGTTTTTACCTCATTCATTATTTTTTGTAACCACTTCTTAATGATTACTACCTTAGTATACTACTAATAAAAACCAATAGCAAGCCAAAAGACTCACATGAGAAAAGTTGCAATAGACTGATAATTTAAGAATTATTTAGAGACTTTTTGATTAAATTTCATATCCCTTTGCTTCAGTAAAGTAAAGAAAAAGAGGATGCAAATTTCTTGCACACTCCTTTCTCAACTTTATATCTTAATACCAAACGCTGACATCAACACGACCACGAATTCCTTTTAAGTATTCAGATGAAGTATATTGCCATCCTTTTTCACCTGAATAGTGAGGATTATTCCAATCAAGCGCATCCGTATAGGCTGCAACCCAGTTGACATGTTGTAAAATATCTGGATGATTCAAACGAGTTTGCAAGAGTTGACGATAGCTATAAACTTTCACATTTTGATAACCAGCCTGCCTCATTGTTGCCATATACTTGTTGATAATCTTGACCCAAGTTCCAGTATCACTTGGAGCTCTCTTGGTCTTATTGACATACTCCCAGTTCTCAACATCGTAGTAGATAGGATAAGACAGGTTCATCTTGTATTTCTTCAAGAGCTCCACAGTCTGCTTGGCATCATTCTCAGCATCGGTCTCATTTTCTGCATAGGTGTAAAGATAGACACCATAAGGAATACCCAAACGATTAAGTTCTTGAATATTATAAGCCAGTTCCTTATCTTCTACACCACTATAACCCAAACGAACAATGACTCCATCTACTCCATTATCATCAATGACTTTTTTCCAGTCACTGATACGACCATTGTGCTCACTGACATCAATAACTTTTTTTACTTGATCAGTCCCAACTTGTTCTTCACGATGGTTAAAGAAATAACGTCTGCCATTTCGGTGAACCCAGCCAACATTCAAGTCTTTCTTTTCTTTTAACTCACCTGAGTCAGAAAAAATATAGCGAGCATCATTCATGACTAATTCACCGGTCGCCATAGCACCACTTTCTGTCAAATAGTAGTTACCCTGCCACTCATCTTTAGCCATGTAACCCCACTTCTTGAAATAGTACCACTTTCCGTCTACCTTTTGCCACTCTTGATTTGCATAAGAACCATCGGACTTGAGATAGAAGTAAGATGAATAGGCTGGATCATAAAGCCATTCATTTTGCATCATGGCACCTTGACCATTTAGGAAATAACTTCCCTGCCATTGGCTTTTAGCCATATAGCCCCACTTCTTAAAATAGTACCATTTACCTCCAACAGCGTGCCATTCTTGGTTAGCATAAGAACCATCGGATTTCAGATAAAACCAATTCTTATAGGCGTTATCATAAACCCATTCATTTTTGGCCATATAACCACCTGATTTTAGGTAGTAATTGCCCTGCCACTCATTTTGAGCATAACGACCATCTGACTTAATATAAAACCAAGCCTTATAGTAGTTATCAAAAATCCACTCACTCTTCGCTTTGGAACCATCAACCTTTACATAATAGTCCCCATCCCAGTGGGCAGAAGCATTGGTCTTTACTCCTTCGCTCGTTTGAGTTTTATTAGAAGACTGATTTTGCTCTGAACTACTTGAAACTGTCGTTGTATCCTGCGACGTTTTTGAAGCTTCGGTTTCATTTGCAGCTACATGGTTAGTTGCCAAGCCGAGTAAACAGATACTTGCTAATCCAATTTTTCCAATCTTTGTTTTCAATCTTTCCTCTCCTATAAAAAATGGAACAAGCATTTGAATGCTGTTCCACCTAGCTTTTGCTACTGATTATTTTACAAAGTCAAGCAAAGCCAAGAAGCTTTCAGCTTCAAGTGACGCACCACCAACAAGGGCGCCGTCAACGTCTGGACAAGCCATGTATGAAGCAACGTTTTCAGGTTTAACAGAACCACCGTATTGAACACGAACTTTGTCTGCAACTTCTTGACCGAAGTCAGCAGCTACAACGTCACGAACAACTTTACACATTTTTTGTGCGTCGTCTTGTGAAGCTGATTTACCAGTACCGATAGCCCAGATTGGCTCGTAAGCGATAACTGATGCCGCAACTTGTTCAGCAGTCAATCCAGCCAATGCAGCAGATACTTGAGCACCTACGAATTCAGCTGCTTTACCAGCTTCGTAAGTTTCAAGTGACTCACCACAACAGATGATTGGAAGCATACCGTTTGCAAAGATTGCTTTTGCTTTTTTATTGATATCTTCGTCAGTTTCATGGAAGTAGTCACGGCGTTCTGAGTGACCGATAACAACGTAGTCAGTACCGATTTCTTTCAAAACTTGTGGGCTTGTTTCACCAGTGAAAGCACCTGCATTTTCAAAGTAGCAGTTTTGAGCAGCAACTTTAAGGTTTGAACCTTTAGCAGCAGCAAGAACAGTTGTCAAATCAAGAGCTGGAGCTGCGATACCTGCTTCAACAAGTTCTGATGAAGGAAGTTTTGATGCAACTGCTTCAACGAATGCTTTAGCTTCTTCTGGATTTTTGTTCATTTTCCAGTTACCAGCGATAAATGGTTTACGTGACATTTCACATACCTCTTTTTTCAATTTATTTTCTATTTATTTTATCACAATTAAACACAGCTTGCAAATCTTACTCGGATTTCAAGCCTGCTGACATGGATTAATCCTTCCAGAGATCCATAGCATTTCTGAAATCTGCAGATACCTGTGTCAACTGAGGATTGCTTGCTTCTCTCTCTGTCCGCTTAGCCTCGATTTGAGCCACACTTTTGATACCTTCATGGCGCCAGTTTCTCAAAATCGCCTGAATGTATTTCCAGTTTGGTTTTCCATTCAAAACAGCTTCACGAAGAGCTTCCTTAATCAAGTCAGCACTGGTTCCATCTTCCTTTAGCGTTTTGGTCAAATCCTCAATTTCAAAAGGAGTCAATAAGCGCCCCAACTCCTGCTGGAAGGTTTCCACCAAATCCTTGAGCTGATTTTGAGGTGTCAACTGGTCTGAACTTGAATGAGCGACTCCAAGCAAGTCATCCAAACGTTCCAAAGCCAAACTAGCATCAAAAAGCAATTCGATTTCACCATTCAATTCGATAGTACGATACTGAAGCAGTCCCCTCTCCGTCAGATTGGAAATGGCCTGATTGACATCCGAAATTTCCTTGCCAATCCTTTCAGCAATCTGGCTTGGCGACATTTCATCCAAACCTGTCGTATTTTGCAAATAGAAAAATTGCCAGACCAGAAAATCGTCGCTAGAAGGAAAGAGTTTCTTAAAATGCAAGAGCAGGGCACTCGGTAAAACCAAGTTCCCTGATTTAAAAGCGTCTAAATATGTCATAATTCCTCTTATAAATACCCAAATGCGGACGCATCATCTTCTATTTTTCTCCAGTCAAAAGGCGTCTCCTGATAGACCGCATAATTCACCCAGTTACTGAAAAAGAGGGCTGCCGATGAAGACCAACAAAGACAAGGTGTCTGATTGACATCATCATCCTTAAAATAATTTTCTGGAATATGTGGGTCTAAACCTGCATCACGATCCCTAAAATACTCTTTTGCCAAGGTATCACGGTCATATTCCAAATGCCCAAAACTATAAATTTCTCGTAAATCACGACTAGCCAAAATCGAAACCCCAACCTGAGGACCTTCTGATAAAATCTCGAGATTGGTTTTGTTTAAGATCTCATCCTTAGAAATCTCCGTGTGCCGTGAATGAGGGGATACGTAGCTATCGTCAAAGCCTCTAAAGAGAAGATGACCTTCCTTTAAGGTGTCCTGAGGATAGATACCCGATAACTTACTGTCCATCTGATATTTTTCTACCCCATAGCGCAGGTAGAGCCCAGCCTGAGCACCCCAACAAATATGAAGGGTCGAATAGACATGGGTCTTGGACCACTCAAGCACCTGACTGAATTCCTCCCAATAGTCCACTTCCTCAAATGGTAAATGCTCAATCGGAGCCCCTGTGATAATCATCCCATCAAAATACTCGTCCTTGACTTCAGGAAAAGTTTTATAAAAGGTCTCCATGTGCTCTGCACGAGTCGTCTTGGAACGGTGGCTCTCCATATAGAGAAAGTCTATGTCCAATTGCAAAGGAGTATTTGCTAAATGCCGTAACAACTGGGTCTCTGTGACCACTTTTTTGGGCATTAGGTTTAAAATCAAAATTTTCAAGGGACGGATATCTTGGTGGGCCGCACGTTGATCATCCATGACAAAGATATTCTCTGTCCGTAAAATCTCAACAGCTGGCAATTTTTTATCAATTCTAATCGGCATAACCTTCTCCTAACTGTACTCTTTTAGAAATAATTGAATGTGTTTGAAGTCAAATCTCAAACACTTAGTCCTTTTATTATACTGCAAGAAGATATAGTTTTCAATTATAGTTTTTCTCTAACTAGCTATAGTCTATTTTTATATCCTAATGTAGAGAAAACAGCCCTAGGGACTGTTTTTCATTAATAATGCATCAAAACTTTGTAATCGTAGTCACCGATTTTTTCACGACCGTTCAATTCATCCAATTCAACAAGGAAGGCACAACCTGCTACAACACCACCAAGTTTTTCAATCATCTCGATAGTTGCCTTAACAGTTCCACCTGTAGCCAAGAGGTCATCTACGATAAGAACACGTTGACCTGGCTTAATAGCGTCAGCATGCATAGTCAAGGTATCAACCCCGTACTCTTTTTCATAGTCAGCAGAAATGACTTCGCGTGGCAATTTCCCAGGCTTACGAACAGGCGCAAAACCAATTCCCAACTCAAAAGCGACTGGACAGCCCACAATAAAGCCACGAGCCTCAGGCCCTACAACCATGTCAATTTTCTTGTCAGTAGCATACTGAACGATTTCACGAACAGCGTAGCTATAAGCATTTCCATCAGCCATCAAAGGACTGATATCACGGAAGGTGATGCCTTCCTTTGGATAATTTTCAATTGTTGCAATGTAATCTTTTAAATTCATCTTTTTCTTTCTTTCAAAGTTTTTTACTCTCTATTATACCATATTTTTTAAGAAAGAAAAAAGGAAAAGTTAACTTCAATGATTATCTAAGGATTTGACGTTTTATGACTAGCCATCGCAATAAAGCCCAGTTTCTGTTTATTCTTAGCAAACATTTTATACATCGTTAAAAACTGCTTTCTATTCTCCTTTTTACAAGCATTTACACAAATTTTCAAAGTCCCTAGCCAACCTTCGTCATAAATCATACCTGATAATTTCATTAATGTCATTTCGCCAGTCAATACTTTCACATCACGATAACCTGATTCTATCATCACCTGTTCCCAACCATCTTGAGTTAAAGGACCTACATTTACATGAATTGCTTGTGACAATTCCTGTCTGACAGACTCTTTAGCTTCCTTAAGAAGCACATCATGTGTCAAGAGAAGACCTCCAGGTTTTAAAACCCTTAGATACTCCATTACACATTTTTTCTTAGCTTGATCGGCTTGCATAGTCAGCATAGCTTCATTTATAACAATATCAAAACTAGCATCTTCATAAGGAAGTTTCATTGCATTAGCTCTTTCAAACCTGATTAGATGCCCAACACCTGCCGTTTCAGCAGATTTTTTAGCCACTTCTAAAGCTTGTCCATCCATATCAACAGCAGTTATCTTACAACCAAAACGCTGTGCCAACTCAATTGCTGTAGTTCCCCTATTACACGCAACCTCTAGTATTCTCTTTTCTTTTGAAAATCTTCCTTCTGCAATTAACCAATCTGTGGCACGTTTTCCACCTGGACGTAAGCGTTTTTTCCCCAATTTTGCTAAAAACTTATGACCTGCTTCTGACATTTGAACACCTCTGTTTTTTTCTTCATTATAACATAAAATGATATTATCTGACAATTCTAATCTATTATTTGATGAACTAGAATCAAAAACATATAGTCTGCCATGACTATAGCATAAATCTATTGGTCACCTCTCTAGTTCGAATTCATACTCAATAAAAATCAAAGAGCAAACTAGAAAGCTAGGCGCAGGTTGCTCAAAGCAGCGCTTTGAGTTTGTAGATAGAACTGACGAAGTCAGTAACATATATACAGCAAGCCAACGCTGACGTGGTTTGAAGAGATTTTTGAAGAGTATCAATTGCTCACCTAGTTTACTCATATAGGTTCACTAGTAGATGGTACCCACAGAGGACTTGCATCTCAGATGAACGCCATGCCCGTCGTACCTAAAAAGCGAGTACTTTCGTACTCGTTTTCTCTTTTATAAACTACTGATTAAAGTGAGTTTACGTCAACTTTGATACCAACACCTTGAGTAGTTGTGATAGTCAAGTTTGTTACGTAAGTTCCTTTAGCTGTAGCTGGTTTTGCTTTTTGGATTGTTTCGTTGAAAGCTTTGAAGTTTTCAACCAATTTTTCAGCTTCAAATGATACTTTACCGATGATTGCTTGAACGTTACCTGCACGGTCAGCACGGTAAGTGATTTTACCACCTTTAGACTCTTCAACTGCTTTAGCAACATCCATTGTTACAGTACCAGTTTTAGGGTTTGGCATCAAGTTACGTGGTCCAAGGACACGTCCAAGACGTCCAACAAGAGCCATCATATCAGGTGTAGCGATAACTACGTCGAAGTCCAACCAACCGTCGTTGATTTTAGCAACAAGGTCATCTTCACCAACAAAGTCTGCACCAGCAGCTTTTGCTTCTTCAGCTTTTGCACCACGTGCGAAAACAAGAACGCGTGAAGTTTTACCAGTACCGTTTGGCAATACCATTGCTCCACGGATTTGTTGGTCAGCTTTTTTAACGTCGATGTTCAAGTTGTAAGCAACTTCTACAGTTGCGTCAAATTTTGCAAAGTTAGTTTCTTTTGCAAGTGCTACAGCTTCTTCTACGCTGTATGCTTTTGTGCTGTCGATTTTCTCAAGAGCAGCACGAAGTTGTTTGCTTTTTTTAGCCATTTTCTATTCTCCTTGTAAGTGGTTCAATCGATTTTCATCTCCCACGTCACTCCTCGAAATGATGAAGTCTTGCGGGTTTTCAGTCTATTATTTTTCCTTTTCCTACGACCTTAAGCTCCCTTGCTGTACCCAAGTACAAGCCTCAGTAGCTTGCCTAGTATGAAAAGCAACTAATAGACTGCTGTGAGATTTTCTACTATGTTATTGATTAGTCAACAACAGTGAATCCCATAGAACGAGCAGTACCTTCGATCATACGCATTGCAGACTCTACGTTTGCTGCGTTCAAATCTGGCATCTTAGTTTCTGCAATTTCTTGTACTTGTGCACGAGTAACTGTAGCAACTTTAGTTTTGTTAGGTGTACCTGATCCTTTTTCAACACCTGCAGCTTTTTTCAAAAGAACAGCAGCTGGTGGTGTTTTAGTGATGAAAGTAAATGATTTATCTTCGTAAACTGAGATAACAACTGGAATGATCATACCAGCTTGGTCAGCTGTACGAGCGTTGAACTCTTTTGTGAATCCCATGATGTTGATACCAGCTTGACCAAGAGCAGGTCCAACCGGTGGAGCTGGTGTAGCTTTACCAGCAGGGATTTGCAATTTTACAAGTTTTTCGACTTTTTTAGCCATTTTTAAATCCTCCTTTGTGGTTTTGGCGGTAATTAAAGATTTTTACCTCCCACAAGTATGCTTTACACATACTCATCCATTATACACTATTTATCTATAATTGCAAGAGAAAAGTTTATTTTTTATACTCAATGAAAATCAAAGAGCAAACTAGGAAGCTAGCCGCAGGTTGCTCAAAGTACAGCTTTGAGGTTACAGATAAAACTGACGAAGTCAGCTCAAAACACTGTTTTGAGGTTGTGGATAGAACTGACGAAGTCAGTAACCATACCTACGATAAGGCGACGCTGACGTGGTTTGAAGAGATTTTCGAAGAGTATTAATTGACGTAATCTCCGCCTTCAAATCCATAGTATTCTTCCAAACTGAGACCACTCTCAGCAATTTCTTTTGCTTCTTTTCCGACATAACGAAGGTGCCATTCTTCAGCCATATAGCCTGTTTCTTTTTCCTTACCTTTGAGATAACGGACAACAAAGCCATAATCAGCCGCATGGTCCAAGAGCCATTGAGCCGCTTTTTCTTCTGTCACTAAATCACCATCAGTCCCAATAACATCAAAGGCCAAGCCAGTTTGGTGTTCACTGTAACCGGGACGAGCAGAGTAACGGTCAGCAGCTTCCTTCCCATCTTGGTTGACATAATCTTGATAGAGTTTGGTCTGAGTTTCATAACTTCTAAAGCCACTATAATGGTCACTGATTGGGAATCCTGCCTCTTGCATCGCTTTGATGAGTTTGAGCAACTCTGCCTTGGCTGTTGGATTTTCCCCTGGATTGTAGTCTTTCGACAATGGATAGTGTTTATTGGCTACGATGATTTCATCGTATTTTCCTTGGATACTATAGTAGTCTCCTTTATTGACCACTTCTGCTTTTTTCTGGGCAGCTCCTTGAGGCTTACTTCCGACTGTTCCATCAGCTTTGGCTGTTTGTTCTGTCTTAGCTGCTCCATCTTCATTTTTTGCTTTTTCTTGTGAACAAGCTACTAGACTCAAGGCTAGCAAGGCTGTCAAGACAAGGTATCTTTTTTTCATTTCTACTCCTTTATTTCTAATAGTTTATCTACTTCTATTGATAAACGTTTAACTAATCTTTCAATCTCATCAGGTTTTGCTTGGTAGGTCTCTGCTGTCATTTCTTCAAAGGGAACCCACCAGACTGGACCACGTCCCTTGAGACCGTGACCATTCATATCACCTGTTCGTCTAGGAAACAGATGCCAATGAAGATGGGCATCACCATTGCCTAGCAGTTCGATATTCATTTTCTCGGCATCAAAGGCCTTAGCAACTGCCTCTTGGACTAAACTCATTTCCTCTAGAAAACGGAGTTTCGTTTCCTTTTCTAAATGGTGCAATTCCGTGACGTGTTCCTTGGCTAGAAAAAGACTATAGCCTGCAAAATACTGGTGATCTCCAATGACAAGATAGCCTGTTTCCAACTCTTTGACAAAGTAGGGATTTTCCCCAGCTTTAATGAGCTCAATTCTCTGGCAAATAAGGCACATATTAGTCTACCAATGCGCTCTTAATATAAGCATCAACCATACGCTCCGTTGCGACCACCGAGTCAATATGAGTACGCTCATAAGAATGACTAGACTCGATACCAGCACCGAGAAGGGCGTGTTTGACTTCTGCCCCTGCAGACATAGCTGCTGAAGCATCCGAACCATAAAATGGATAGATATCCAGCTTAAATGGAATATCTTGCTCTTTAGCCAAAGCAACCAAATGTTGACGGAAGTCATAGTGATAAGGCCCAGAAGCATCCTTGACACAGATGGACACTGTGTACTCATCTGTCTGCTGGTCATCCCCTATAGCTCCCATATCCACAGCCAGATATTCTACTACCTGAGCAGGAATATTAGAGTTAGCTCCATGCCCCACTTCTTCAAAGACTGAAAAAGCAAAATGGGTTGTTACAGGCAACTCAATCTTCTCTTCCTTATAAATACGAAGCAGGTTGAGTAAAATCGCTGCGCTGACCTTATCATCCAAATGGCGAGACTTGATAAAACCTGTCTCTGTCACGACAGTTCGTGGGTCAAAACTGATAAAATCACCGACTTCAATCCCCAAGGCACGAGTTTCTTTTTCATTGGTTACTTTTGCATCCAAACGCACTTCCATATTGTCTTGCGTGCGTTCTGCAGTTCCTGCATCCTTATAGACATGGCAAGAGGTCTGGTGGATAAGGATGGTTCCTGATATCTTTTGACCTGTGCTAGCTACGTGAACAGTACAGTTTTCTCCTTCAATCATATTCCAAGGGAAACCACCGATACGGTCCATTTTGAGACGGCCGTCTGGTTTGACAGCACGGACAATAGCACCCAGCGTATCCACATGGGCAGTCACATAGCGGTGTTCTTCATCATTTTGACCTTTGATAGTCACATTGACACCACCCTTGGCTGTGCGAACCGGCTGGTAACCAAAACCTTCTAGAGTCTTGACTAAATAGTCCGCAATCTCACGAGTGAAGCCTGTTGGAGACGCAATAGCTGTCAGTTCTTTGATATATTCTACTGTTTGATTCATTTCTTCACCTCTTTTGCTACCTATTATAACACATTTATCATCGGATAAAAAAAGAAAATCACTCCTGTAGATTTGGCTACAAAAGTGATTTTAATGATTATTCCATTTCAAAAACATCGCTTTCTTGCTTGTTTGGTAAAACCAATGAGAGCAAAATTCCGACAATAGCTGGTACCAACCATGGGAGAGATGCCTTAGCCAAAGGAAGAGCGTTGACAAGATTTGCAAGAAACTCAACCTTAAATGAGCTTCCTAGTACGCTTGCAATGGCAATAGCTGTAACCACAGCAATTGTCAACTGCATACCTGGTTTTGAAAGAGCCACAAATTTGTTGACAATGACAATCATAACGATAGCAATCGTGATTGGGTACAAGATAACCAATACTGGAATTGAGTACTTGATAATTGCACTCAAACCAAGATTTGCAATAGCAAATCCAATCAAGGTAAAGACTGTTGCATAAGCCTTGTAGCTGATTTGTGGGAAGCGGCCGTTAAAGAACTCAGCTGTTGACACAATCAAACCAACAGTTGTTGTGAAGCAGGTTACGGTAACCATAGCTGCCAGGAAGAGTTGAGCTGTTGAACCAAAGATTTCTTGAGTGGCTTGTGACAAGATGTAAACACCTGGTGTTCCACCCTTCATCGCTTCAGCTGGTACTGGGAAATGATTTCCAAGGAAACCTAAACCGATGTAAAGGGCGCTGAAAGCAAGGGCAACAACGATACCAACCACCCAAATAGTTGAAATATATTCTTTCTTACTTGAGAAGCCAAGTTGTTTCAAGGTTTGAACTGCGATTACGCTAAAGGCAACTGAAGCAAGGGCGTCCAAGGTATTATAACCTTCTAGGAAACCTGTACCAAAGGCAGAAGCTTGATAAGCAGCTGAAGCGGCTTGAGGACTTGTTCCACCGTATTTGATAGCTCCTAGAACAACCAAGATAACAATCAAGATTGCAAAGACTGGTGTTAAAATACGGCCGATACGGTCCAAGATTTTAGATGGATTGAGCGAGATTAGATACGCTGCCACAAAGTAAAGAAGGGTAAAGACAATCAAGCCTAGACCTTTATTGGCATCCGACAGAAGGGGGCTAATCCCTACTTCGTAAGCCGTTGTAGCTGTACGTGGGATGGCAAAGAATGGACCAATTGACAAGTAAAGAACTGAGAGGTAAAGAGTCGCAAACCAAGGTGCTATCTTTGTTGAAATCTCGTGAATATATCCTTTAGGATTTAGCGTTCCAATAATAAGGGTCAAGACGGCGATACCGACGCCTGAAAAGACAAAACCTGCGATGGCAGGAAGAAAATGTTCTCCAGATAGAGCACCTAGAGAAGGCGGAAAAATCAAGTTTCCCGCACCAAAAAATATTCCAAACAGGAGCAAACCTGTTAGGGCACCTTTTTTAGCCATGAAAATCTCCTTCATATTTATAAAATACTGACCTAGTATACCACGATTGGGAGTCTGAAAAAAGCAACACGAAGCAAAATGTTAAATGTTTTTAAAATTCTAAAAAGTATGAATTATCTAAAAATAAAACTCTCCTACCCAGTCTACACCAAGTAGGAGAAAATTCTTACGTTTAGAGTTCTTCAAAGGCAGTCATACCACCTTGTACATTAATAACATTATAACCTTGTTCTGATAGGAATTGGCAAGCACGCGCTGATCTCATTCCAGCTTTACAAATGACATAATGCAACTGATCCTTGTCTAACTGATCATAGCTATCAACCAATTGACTAAGCGGTAGGTTGTGGGCACCTTCTAAATGAAGAGTTTCAAATTCGTCCACTTCTCTCACGTCCACTAGAGAAAGTTGATCGTTTTGGTAAAGCTGGTAAAATGCGTCAAAGGTTATTTCTTTCATTCTTTTTCTCCTAATACTCTTCGAAAATCTCTTCAAACCACGTCAGCGTCGCCTTACCGTAGGTATGGTTACTGACTTCGTCAGTTTTATCCACAACCTCAAAACAGTGTTTTGAGCTGACTTCGTCAGTTTTATCTGCAACCTCAAAGCAGTGCTTTGAGCTGACTTCGTCAGTTTTATCCACAACCTCAAAGCAGTGTTTTGAGCTGACTTCGTCAGTTCCATCCACAACCTCAAAGCTGTACTTTGAGCAGCCTGCGGCTAGCTTCCTAGTTTTCTCTTTGATTTTCATTGACTATAAAATAGTTTTAATTCTTTTTTTCAAATCTGGCACCACTTCTGACTCAAACCAAGGGTTTTTGGCCATCCAGATTTGATTTCGTGGTGAAGGGTGAACTAGTGGAAAATAGGTTGGCAAGTAGTTCTGGTAATGTTTTACCCGTTCTGTTACCTTGCCACTGACTTTCTCCTGTAAATAGTAGGCTTGGGCATATTGCCCAATCAAGAGAGTTAACTGAATATCTGGTAATTCTTGCAAGAGCTGAGGATGCCATTTTTCGGCAAAGCCAGTTCTCGGTGGCAGATCACCTGACTTGCCATGCCCTGGAAAGTAGAAATCCATAGGCAGAACAGCAAAATAGCCTGAATTGTAAAAGATATCTTCATCCACACCGAGCCAATCTCGCAAGCGATCACCACTTTTGTCCTTCCAGTAAAGGCCTGCTTCTTGAGTTTTAAGGCCAGGCGCTTGACCGATGATATTGATGCGAGCAGTCTTTGGCGCTGCAAAGAGAGGCTCAATGCCACGCTCTGTATAGGTAGCATTCTGCGGATCTGCCATGATAGCCTGCTTGATTCTTTCAATTTGAGACATCTACTTTCCCTCCAAAAAGAAGTCTAAGCATACAATCTCAGACTTCTATCGTTTTATTTGATCAATTCGTAAATAGCTTCGGCATAGATTGCTGCTGCTCGGAAGAGATCATCCAAGGCGATAAATTCATTAGCTTGGTGCATAGTGTCAATTGAGTCTGGGAACATGGCACCGTAGGCAACTCCGCGTTCTAGCAAGCGACCAAAGGTTCCACCACCAATGACTTGCTCATGACCTTTAAGACCAGTTTGTTTTTCATAAACATTCAACAAGGTTTGGACAAGTGGATCTTCCATTGGCACATAGTGAGGGGTGTGACCGTGCTCAGAAAGGCTAACAGAAGCAACTGGCAAGTTTTCAAGGATTGACTTGATTTGTTCTGGACTTGTTCCTTTTGGATAGCGGATGTTAAGGGCAATGGTATTGTCAGCACTTGTTTCGTCAAAGCGGAAGACACCCGCATTCATAGAAAGAGCACCCATCTTTTCATCCACATGAGCAATCTTGAGATTTTCACCCTCATGGTCGTTCAAGAGAATTTTACCAGCGATGTCAAGGTAGTCTTTAGCTGGACCAGCAAAGTCAAACTGGCTAAGGAAGAGGGCTAGGTAAGTCGCACCATTGACACCTGAAGCAGGCATAGCACCGTGGGCTGATTTACCAATAATCGTCACCTTGTATTGACCAGCTTCTTCTTGAATTTCTCCTCTAAGCTTGTATTCTGCAACAAAAGCATCTAGTTTCCCTTGCAAGTCAGGCAAATCACCTGAAACGACTGCTGTTGCTGATTCAGGTACCATGTTTTCACGCAAACCACCTGTGAAGCTGTGAAGACGGGCAACACCTGCATTTTCACCTGCAAAGTGTAGGTATTCCGTGATATTTCCTTTTTCACCGTTGATGATAGGGAACTCAGCGTCTGGAGAGAAACCGAAGTCTGGTTTTGCAAGTCCTACATGTTCAAAATAGTAATCCATGTCTGCCCAGCCTGATTCTTCGTCTGTTCCAACGATGAAGCGAACCTTCTTAGAAGTTGGAAGACCCAATTCTTTGATGATTTTCAAACCATAGTAACAGGCTGTTGTAGGACCCTTGTCGTCCGAAGCTCCACGCGCATAAAGACGACCATCTTTGATAGTTGGTGTGTAAGGGTCTGTGTCCCAACCACTACCAGCTGGCACCACGTCCATGTGGGCAAAGATTCCGAGAACTTCTTCTCCATCACCAAACTCAAAATGTCCTGCGTAGTTATCAACATTTTTAGTTGGATAACCATCACGGTCTGCGATTTCAAGGAATTTTTCCAAGGCTTTTACTGGACCAGGCCCAAATGGATGCTGGGCATCCGCCTTGCTATCGTCACGTTCTGAGTTAATTTCCAAAAGACTAAACAAGTCAGCCAAGAGGTCTTCTTTGCGTTTTTCTACTTCTGCTGTAAAATCAATTGCTGTCATATTATCTTCCTTCTATCTTTTCTCGATGATTTCATCTACTGGCAAGCGGTAGCTTGGTTCTAATTTTTCATCTGTGTAACCCACTGTAATTAAGAGTTCTGGACGGAAACGGTCTTCGATATCCAAAACTTCGTTGACTTTTGATTTGTCAAATCCAAGAATCATATTTGATCCAATTCCTTGGTCTGTAAGAGCGAGAATCAAGTTCATGGCAACTAAACCTGCATTGAGGGCTAGGTAGTCACTGACTTGTTGTTCATTGTAGCGCGCAAATTCAGCAGGCAAATTCTTCATAAAATATTGAAGTTGCTCTTCAGAAAAGTTATTAGCACCACCAACTCGGGCAATCTTACGAGCACGTTTAGCCAAATCTGTGTCTGTAAATAAGGCAATAGTTACAGGAGCTAATGATACCTGCTCAAAGTTTGAACCGTAAGCCAACTTTGCCAGTTCAGCATTTTTCTCACGAACCACTACAAATTTCCAAGGCTGGCTGTTGTGGGCGCTTGGTGCCAAGGTTGCGATTTCGATAGCCGTACGCACATCTTTGGGATCAACTGGCTTATCAGTGAAATGCTTGGTCGCATGACGTTTTTTATTTAATTCCAGAAATTTCATAATCGATTTCCTTTTCTAATTCTACTGCTTCCATTCTACCATAATTTGAAAGAGCTTGCAGGGATTTTTCATGATTAAGTTTTTTTATCACAGCCATAAAAAATATATATTGGTTCATCGGGAAAGTTTCTGATAAACTAACAGATAACTTTACATTTGAATGGAGACATTATGAAAAAATTTAGCCTATTACTAGCCATCCTCCCATTTTTGGTTGCCTGTGGAAATCAAGCTACACCTAAAGAGACTAACTCCCAAAAGACAATCGTCGTTGCTACAGCTGGCGATGTGCCGCCATTTGACTACGAAGATAAGGGCAATCTAACAGGATTCGATATCGAAGTTCTGAAAGCAGTGGATGAAAAACTCAGCGACTACGAGATTCAATTCCAAAGAACTGCCTGGGAGAGTATCTTCCCAGGACTTGATTCTGGTCATTATCAAGCCGCAGCTAATAACTTGAGTTACACAAAAGAGCGTGCTGAAAAATACCTTTACTCACTTCCAATTTCAAACAATCCCCTCGTCCTTGTCAGCAACAAGAAAAATCCTCTGACTTCACTTGACCAAATTGCTGGCAAAACAACTCAAGAGGATACTGGAACTTCAAATGCTCAATTCATCAATAACTGGAATCAAAAACACACTGACAATCCCGCTACTATCGATTTTTCTGGTGAGGATATCGGTAAGCGAATTCTAGATCTCTCTAACGGAGAGTTTGATTTCCTAGTTTTTGACAAGGTATCCGTTCAAAAGATTATCAAGGATCGCGGCTTAGACCTCTCAGTCGTTGATTTACCTTCTGCTGATAGCCCCAACAACTATATTGTTTTCTCAAGCGACCAAAAAGAGTTTAAAGAAAAATTTGATAAAGCGCTCAAAGAACTCTATCAAGACGGAACCCTTGAAAAACTTAGCAATACTTATCTAGGTGGTTCTTATCTCCCAGATAAATCTCAGTTACAGTAAGATATATTAAAAGCGATTGGACCAGCCAATCGCTTTTTTAGTTTGCATTGGTTATTTTAGGAAACTCTTACAAAAAATCAAAATAATTCTTCACATCCTCTACATACCCATGCTTTTCTATTAAGCTGGCTAATAGTTCCAGATTGTGCCCCTGATAGTTATCTTCACGACGTAGCTCTTCATACATTTCGATAAAGGGAAGCCCCTTGGACTTGGCCAATTCTAACTCCACTTCATAATCATAAGAAACTTTTCGAAATAGAATATTTACCAATTCCCCATCTTCAACTTCTATCACGGCATACTGGGCACGGTGATTTTTTAACGCCTCCCAATTAAAATAGGGCATGCCAATCGATCCTGGATTGATGATTTGTTGTCCTTGATTGCCGTAACGAAGCAACTGCTTGTGAACATGACCATAGACTGCCACGTCAACTTCATCATCTAGGAGTTGGTCAAATTTCTCTGTATCATTCTCAACTAGCAAGTCGCCACCATAGTTCTTATTTGGCAAATTATGAGAAAGAGAAAAGCGCAATCCGTCAACTTCTTTCTTTTCCAGCAAAGGTAAGCTTCGTAGCCAGACAATCGTTGCAGGATCCATTCGCTCCATCAAAAACTGGGTCATGCGCATTGACTGGATTTCTTGTGGATCTTCCAAACCATATTCACCATCCAAGACCTCAAGGACACAATCATCCCAATTGCCTCGAACACTGGCTGTGATAGGAAGGTCCTTTAGTAGGGCGACCAAGTCATTTTCACCGGGACCAGGAAGAAAAATATCTCCCAGAAGCCAGTATTCACTGACTCCTTGATTTTTAGCATCTGCAATCACTGCTTCTAAAGCCGTCGCATTGCCATGAATATCTGATAAAATTGCGATTTTATGTTTCATTGTGGTTTCCTTCCGTTTGGTAATCTACTCTCTTTTCCGCCACTTGAACCAACTCAACTTCTCCCTGCGGGTTCAACTTCCTCTGCACAGCTTCTGCGACAAGTCTTGGCACCCCAACTTCGACAATCTCATCCACACTGGCTTCCTTGATTTTAGTGAGAGACTTGAAATGCTTCATGAGATTCTGCTTGCGTTTAGGTCCCAGACCGTCAATCCCATCCAATTGAGATGAAAAGGAATTTTTGGAGCGCAGTTGGCGATGGAAAGTAATAGCAAATCGGTGCACCTCATCTTGGATGCGTTGGAGGAGGAAAAATTCCTGAGAATTGCGAGATAACTCCACCACCTCAAGCGGATCTCCAAAGAGCAATTCATGGGTTTGGTGCTTGTCATTTTTTTGCAAACCTGCAATAGGGATATCCAAACCCAGTTCCTCTTGGATGACTTGCTTGGCGATATTGACCTGACCTTGTCCCCCATCAATGACAATCAAATCTGGCGGAGTTAAACCTTCTCTTTGTACTCGACCATAACGTCTGCGAATGACTTCTCTCATACTGGCATAGTCGTCTGGTCCAACCACAGTCTTGATTTTATACTTACGGTAATCCTTCTTACTCGGTTTACCATTAACAAAGACCACCATGGCTGAAACAGGACTAGTTCCCATGATATTAGAGTTATCGAAGGATTCGATACGGACTGGAGTCGGGATTTGGAGTAAGCGACCTAGATTTTCAATAGCCCCTTGAGTCTTTTCGACAGATTTTTCTAACAGATTGAACTTCTGCTCTAGACTGACTCGAGCATTCTTTATAGCCAAATTGACCAGCTGTTTTTTCTCTCCACGCTGGGGTTTGAGAATCTTGGTATCCACCAAGGCCTTGACGGCTTCTTCATCAATATCCTGCGGAATCAGTACCTCATTGGGAACCAGGTGAGATTTTTCTTGATAGAATTGTCCCACATAGGTTAGAAAGTCCTCATCCGGATCATTATAATAAGGGAAAAGATTGACATCGCGCTCAATAAGCTTGCCCTGACGAACAAAGAAAACCTGAACACACATCCAGCCCTTGTCCACATAGTAGCCAAAGACATCCCGATTTTGGAGATCCTTAGCCATGACCCGTTGCTTGGTTCGAAGCGTTCCAATAGCCTGAATTAGGTCACGGTATTCCGCCGCACGTTCAAATTCCATCGTCTGAGCTGCAGTAGTCATCTTTTCCCTGAGTCCATCGATAATCTTATCATCCTGCCCTTTTAGAAAATCGGAAACCTCCTGAGCCATGGACTTGAAATAGGCCTCATCCTTCTTACAGATGGTGTGGGCCATGCATTGGCCTATATGGTAATAAAAACAAACCTTAGAAGGAGGATTGGTACACTTACGAAAAGGAAAAATCCGATCCAGCAATCGCTTGATTTCATTGGCTGCGCCCACATCTGGATAAGGACCAAAATAGAGACCACCGTCCTTTTTGACCTGACGAGTGATAATCAAACGAGGATAGCGCTCATTGGTGATTTTGATGAAAGGATAGGATTTGTCATCTTTGAGCATGATATTGTACTTAGGCTTATTCTCCTTGATCAGGTTGATTTCTAGGAGAAGTGCCTCAATATTGGACTCCGTAACGATAAATTCAAAATCTACAATTTCAGATACCAGAGCCTCTGTCTTAGTATTATGACTTCCGCGGAAATAAGACCTCACGCGGTTACGCAGGTTTTTAGCCTTTCCTACATAGATAATGGTGCCATTTTTATCCTTGTGAATGTAACAACCAGGGCTGGTCGGCAAAAGCTCTAGTTTTGATTTAATCAAGTTGTTCATAATTCCATTATAGCAAAAAAGTAGGGAAAGATAGTCCCCTACTCATTGGTCTCATATAATTTTCGAAGTCTTTCAACATCCTCTTCCTGGATACCATAAAAAGAACCTGCTGGCTGCATGACAGACTTTTCATCTGTATGGTCCAAGCCAATCGCATGACCCAACTCATGTTCTGCCGTATGGACAATGCGCTCATAGGAATAGCCATAGTCTGGATTGGACAGATAATAGTGATTCAGGCGCACCGTTACAGACAAGAATTGCCCCGTCAAGAGATTGGTCTGACTTTCCGCCTCTCCTGCCACAGGAGTGCTTCCGTCATTCATCTCAGTAGCCAAGATATCCGCTTTGCCGGACTCAGTCACAATTTCAAAGTTAAAAGCACCAGTTTGATTCCAATTCTGGATTGCTTCTAAATAAGCTTCTTGAAAGCGTGAATCCATCTGGGGATCCAAGTAAATACGAGCAGAAGCCTGCGGCCACCTTCCTTCAGAGTGTTGATGGCTATCTGTCTGGTTCAACTTAGGCAGTTGCCCTGTTTTTTCCCATTGGTCGATACTTTGTTGACCAATCTTTACTGACCGTTCTGCTTGCTTTAGTGCTCCTTGAAAATTCCCGTTCAGATACCAGAGAAGTCCGAAAGCAAGCGCACATAAAAGCACAACTATCCAAACCAGGCGCCAAAACAAACGCCACACAAAAGAAAAGAAAGCCCCTATCAAACGAAAAATCCAACGCATGTCTCTCCACCTTTCTAGCAAATAAAGTCTATTTTACTAAAACAAGCTGAAAGAAAGCTAAATTATGACAATCTCTCTTCTAATTTGAAATCAATCGGTAGGGTTGCTAAAAACCGTTCCAATTGTTTTTCCCAGTAGTACCATTCATGAGTTCCAGCACTATGGCTATAGGTCACATCAAAGCCTAATTTTTTGAGATTTTTCACTGCTAGATTATTGGCTTCATACAAGAAATCCTGTTCGCCACACCAAGCCCAAAACTTGGTCTTTTTATCCGATTTTTTAGCCAGACTTTCAAGAGAATAGGGGCTAGCTGTCCAATCTTTAATCTCCCCAAACACACCTCTCCAATAAGCTGGTGTTCCCAGACTTTGACTCTCAGGAGAAAAATCTTGAAAGCTAAGGGCACCTGAAAAACTAGCCGCATGAGAAAAATGATTTGTTGCAAGAGCCAATTTAAAGCAGCCATAGCCTCCCATAGAAAGGCCAGCGATAAAGGTCTTTTCACGCTTACTAGTCATATTAGGGAAGAAGCGTTTCAGGACCTGTGGCAATTCCTCTGCTAGAGCTGTGTAATAGTCGAAACCATACTGGGTATCGGTGTACCAACCGTTGCTGGTATTGGGCATGACGACGATAAGGTTAGTTCTGCGAAGCAAACGTTCCACATTGGTCCGCTTAAGCCAACTATTATGATTACCAGACATCCCGTGCAAGAGGTACAAGACAGGGATATCTTTACATTCTGGTTCTTCCACTCGATTGGCATCGGGGTAAAGAACATTCACCCCCCACTCCATATCCAAGACTTGTGAGTAATACTCGATTTTCATTACTGCCATAATTTTTTCCTCTATTTTTCTATAAGAAAAAGCCGAAATTCGACTTTCTCTCTGTTTATTTCAACGATTATTTTACTTCCATAACTACTGGTAAAATAGCTGGACGACGCTTGGTTTGGTCAAAGAGGTACTTGGTCAGATTATCACGAACCTTCCCTTTGAGATCTGCCCAGTCAAAGTCATCTCCTTGAAGGTACTCTTCAACCGTTTGGTTAATCAATTCTGAACTTTCACGGAGAATATCGCGGCTCTTCTTGAGATAAACGAATCCACGCGTGTGAACACGAGCCTTGGCCACAATTTTCTTCTCACGACGATTAACGGTAATTGCTACGATGAAAATACCGTCCTCTGACAAGACCTTACGGTCACGAAGAACCACATTACCAACATCACCAATAGCATTCCCGTCAATCAAGACATCCCCTGCCGAAACCGCTCCAGCTGGGACAAAGTCTCCATGCTCATAAGCCATGCTGTTTCCCTTTTTAGGAATGAAAATGCGTTCTGGCAACATACCAACAGCCATAGCAGCCTTAGCATGGGCATCTAACTCACGGTATTCCCCTTGAATTGGGAAGAGATACTTGGGTTGCAAGAGATTAATCATCAGCTGCAAATCACGCGCATTTCCGTGGCCTGACACACGCAAGCTTTGGGTGATCAATTTGACAACCCCACCAGCTTGGTAAATCATGTTTTCCACACGCGCCATGACCGCTTCTTTGGCGATAGATGGAGTCGTTACGATATAGACCAGGTCACCGTCCTTGATTTCCACATAACGGTGACGACCAATTGACATCTTACGAAGACCATTGATAGGCTCACCCATACGTCCTGTCTCAAGGATAATCAACTCATGGTCCTCAAAACGAGACATATCTTTTGGCTTAATCAAAAGACTTTCGTTAGCTAGAGACAATTTCTTGAGGCGAATAGCAGTGCGGACGATATTTTCAATATCAAATCCTGTCAAGACCACACGACGACCTGTTGCATCCGCAGCGTCAAACACCTGCTGGATACGAGAGAGGTTGCTTGCTACTGCTGCAACAATGATACGACCATCCCAGTCTGCAATGGTTTGAGTAATTTCATCCCCAACTTCACTTTCACTAGCCACTTGGATATTGCTATCTGCATTAGCTGAATCACTAAGCAAAGCTAGAACTCCGTCACGACCGATTTCTGCCAAGCGAGCGAAGTCTGTCGCATAGGATTCACTAGCTGTCTGGTCAAATTTGAAGTCACCTGTATAAACGATGCTTCCTTCAGCTGTCTTCAAGACCACACCCAGACTTTCTGGGATAGAGTGGGTCGTACGGAAGAAGGACACCACAGTTCCTCCAAAATCTATCTCCGAATCCTCATCGATAACATGGAAATCATTAAATTTCTTAACCGCATCATTCCCTTTAACAAAAAGTTTGGCCAACTCAATGGTCAACTCAGAGCCAAATACAGGTACCTTGGCTTCAGCCAAGAGATAAGGCAGAGCACCAATGGCATCCGCATGGCCGTGGGTCAAGAAGACCCCAGCGATACGATCGCTATTTTCAAAAAGGTAGTCCATATTGGGAATGACTACGTCCACCCCTAGTTGTTCATTTTCAGGGTATTTCAGACCTGCATCCAAAACGAAAATAGACCCATCGATTTCAGCGATATACATATTTTTCCCATTTTCACGTACACCACCAAGTGTTGTTAAACTGATATTACTCATTTTTCCTCCGAAAGCTTAATTTATCTTGATTATAGGGTTGCTTACCCTCTTATTCTAAAAGCACTATTACTTTTAGCCGAATCTTTTCCTACCATTATACCATTTTTTTGATGATTTTCAAAATGAAGATTTGTTTTCAAAAAAGAGCTGGTTGCCCAACTCTTTCCAATCTGCTACTATTTCTCCATCAAAAAGTCATAAATTTCTTGCACCGTACCCAGCGCCATCATTTCTTGGTCTTTGACGGTTTGTTTGAGATTTTGGTAAATCTGACTTTCTCCGATTTCCCGCTTTGATGCCTCTTTGTTGACTGCCATAACACCATCTTTGATTGTCACAAAGCCTAGTTCTTCAAATACTTGAATCATCTTGACCAGCAAGATTTGCTGGATATTAAGATAAGCAGCCAAATCCTTCAACTTATAGCGAATATCAAACTCTGGAAACTGGTAGATAGTCTTGTACAATTTGGCAAACTGCTCTCTAGTCCCATAACCTGTCAGATAATAGGCCTTGTCAATATCATTTTTGAAATATACCGCAGAGAAATTCTGTTCCTGAAAAATAGTCTTCAGCTGAGTAATATCCTCAGGAATGGTTTTTACAACAACTGCGTCACTAGCTACTAAATCTGGTAATTCTCCAGAAAAGTCCAAGACTGGAACTCCTTCTGGCAAAACTGCATTTTTCCCACGAATGTTAAAAAGTTGAACACCCTCCACACGCGCATCCACCATCATCAACTGCAGGGCAGTTTGACCATTCCATTGGTTGACAGACAATTTGACTGCCAACTCTAGATTCTTGGTTTGAGCAAATTCTGTCGCCCATCTGCCTTGACCAAAGGCCACCACTTCAAAACTCGCTTCACCCTTAGAGATTTTCAGCTTGAGGTGGGCATTGCCTGCCCCCATGGTACGAGCACTTTCGACATTGAAATCCCTGATATAAAAGACTGGTTTCTGATTGTCCATTCCAAAGGGAGCTAAACGTTCAAAGTTCTTGACCGTTTCTAGGCTAAGTGTCTCCAAATCCAGTTCTTCATCTAAGTTTAACTTATTTTTACCACTAGCATCTGCGCCTTTTTCACGAACATAGTCTTCCAAGACCTGAGATAAATCTAAAAGTTTCTTAACTTCCAGCGTCATCCCTGCTGCACCTGCATGGCCACCAAAGGCGATAAAAAGATCTCGATGAGGATCCAGAGCCTCAAAAATATCGACCGCTTCCACACTACGAGCACTGCCCTTGGCACGACCATCCTCTATATTAAGAACGATTACTGTCTGCCCTAGTTCTTCCAACAAGCGACCAGCCACGATTCCTAGAACCCCAGGATTCCAGCCTTCCTTGGCCAAGACTTGGACCTTCTTCTCAGGATCCACCATGGTCTTGGCTTCTTCATAGATAGACTGGACGATTTCCTTGCGCTCTTCATTTTTCTGATGAATCATAAGGGCAATCTCATGAGCTTCCTCGTCGTCAAATCCAGTCAGCAAATCAATGGCAGGATTGGGATCATCCAAACGGCCCAAGGCATTCAAACGAGGGGCAATCTGGAAACCAACCGTTTCTTCTGTTACTTCGTTGGTAGCAATCCCAGCCATATCCAGCATTTCTTGTAGGCCAATGCGCTGAGTATGCCCTAGCATTTCCAGACCATATTGAACCAAGATACGGTTTTCATCTGTCAAGCTCACCATATCTGCAATGGTTCCGATAGCGACCAAATCAAGTAATTCCACCTGTACTTCTTCTAAAAGGGCGCAAGCCAGCTTGAATGCCACTCCACAACCAGCCAAATATTTGAAAGGATAGTCTGCATCTGGATGCTCAGGATGGACAATGGCATAAGCATCTGGCAGGGTTTCAGGCATGGAATGGTGGTCGGTCACAATGACATCCACTCCCATAGACTGGGCCAATTCAATGGCTTCGTGACCAGCAACCCCATTATCCACCGTCACAATCAAGGAAATTCCTTCTTGCTCGATAAAGTATTTATAAACACTAGCATTGGGACCATAGCCATCAGTAAAACGATTGGGCAGGTAAACACGGCACTCGGCACCAAGCTGTTCCAAACTTTCCTTCACAATCGAAGCCGAAGTCATGCCATCCGCATCGTAATCACCGTAAACGAGAATATTTTCCCCTTCTTCAATGGCCTGACGAATCCGAGTCACTGCCTTGTCCATATCATGGAGCAGATAAGGATCATGCAAGTCTTCCAAGGAAGGTTCTAAAAACTTCTTCAGGCTTTCTTGGTCCTGAATCCCTCTCTCAAATAATAACCGAGCCACCTCAGGACCCAGTCCAGCCTTCTTGGCTATCTTTGTAAAATCCGCATCTTCAACCTGCGGGGCAAATTGCCATTCATAAGTAGGTGTTATCAAAAAGACATCCACTCTTTCTAAGAATTCTATCGCTTCATTATAACACGATTTAGACGTTTTCTCTATCCAGATTGCTTTTTTATAAAATTTTAGTGAATTTTTTCAGATATGATTTGACAAGACAAATCTTTTGGTGTAGAATCATGTTATAAAATCTAACATAAAGGAGATTCCTTATGGCTTTAGTAGAATTTGAACATGTCGAAAAATATTACGGAGATTACCATGCACTCCGCGACATCAATCTCCGTTTTGAAAAAGGGCAAGTTGTTGTACTCCTAGGTCCTTCTGGTTCTGGTAAGTCCACTCTTATCCGCACCATCAATGGTTTGGAGGCTGTAGACAAAGGAAGTCTTCTAGTAAATGGTCACCAAGTTGCTGGTGCCAGCCAGAAAGATTTGGTGCCGCTTCGTAAGGAAGTCGGCATGGTTTTCCAGCATTTCAACCTCTATCCGCATAAAACAGTGTTAGAAAATGTAACACTTGCGCCCATAAAAGTTCTAGGAATTGATAAAAAAGAAGCTGAAAAAACAGCCCAAAAATATCTGGAATTTGTAAATATGTGGGACAAGAAAGATTCTTATCCAGCTATGCTATCTGGTGGACAAAAACAACGGATTGCCATCGCACGTGGACTCGCTATGCATCCTGAACTACTCCTCTTTGATGAGCCAACATCTGCTCTTGACCCTGAAACTATCGGCGATGTTCTAGCGGTTATGCAAAAATTGGCCCACGATGGTATGAATATGATTATCGTGACTCATGAAATGGGCTTCGCCCGTGAAGTTGCGGATCGCATCATCTTTATGGCTGACGGAGAAGTTTTGGTAGATACGACCGATGTCGATGACTTTTTCGACAATCCAAGCGAACCTCGTGCCCAACAATTCCTTAGTAAAATCATCAACCACGAAAGTGACAAAGTCAAATAAGGAGGCGCCTATGAAAAAGAAATTCTTTTTATCAGCATTATTGATTAGCCTTTTCGGCCTTGCTGCTGCAAAACCAGTTCAGGCTGATACTAGTGTCGCAGATATTCAAAAGAGAGGCGAGTTGGTTGTCGGTGTGAAACAAGACGTTCCCAACTTCGGCTACAAGGATCCCAAGACAGGGACCTATTCTGGTATCGAAACTGACTTGGCCAAGATGGTAGCTGATGAGCTCAAGGTCAAGGTTCGCTATGTGCCTGTCACAGCGCAAACTCGTGGCCCCCTTCTAGACAATGAACAGGTCAATATGGATATCGCGACCTTTACCATCACAGACAAACGCAAAAAACTCTACAACTTTACCAGACCTTACTACACCGACGCATCTGGCTTTTTGGTCAATAAGTCTGCCAAAATCAAAAGCATTGAGGACCTAAACGGAAAAACCATCGGAGTTGCCCAAGGTTCCATTACCCAACGCCTGATTACTGAACTAGGTAAAAAGAAAGGCCTGACCTTTAAATTCGTCGAACTTGGTTCTTATCCAGAATTGATTACTTCCCTTCATGCTCATCGAATTGATGCCTTTTCCGTTGACCGTTCTATCCTATCTGGCTACATCAGTAAGCGGACAGAACTACTAGATGATAGTTTCAAGCCATCTGACTACGGTATCGTTACCAAGAAATCAAATACCGAGCTCAACGACTATCTCGATAACTTGGTTACTAAATGGAGCAAGGATGGCAGTTTGCAAAAACTCTATGACCGTTATAAACTCAAACCATCTAGCCATACTGCAGATTAAGGAGGACACCCCATGACAGATTTATCATCTTGGACAGCCTATTTTCAGGATTTTGGACAATTTTTCAATGGTTTCCTCTTTACTCTTGCCCTAGCGATTGGATCCTTTATCCTCGCCATGGTCTTAGGAATCTTCTTTGGAGCCATGTCAACCAGTAAACGTCCAATTTTACGCATTTTAGCTCGTATCTTTGTAGAATTTTATCAAAACACTCCCCTCTTAGTGCAGTTTGTCATCGTTTTTTATGGCCTACCTCTTATCAGTGACCACTCCATCATGATTCCGATTTATTGGACGGCTGTTCTCTGCGTGGGACTCTATCACGGCGCCTATATCGCCGAGGTAATTCGCTCAGGCATTCAGTCTATTCCTAGCGGTCAGATGGAGGCCGCCTTGTCGCAAGGTTTTACCTATATCAGCGCCATGCGCTTGATTATCTTGCCTCAGGCCTTCCGTATTATTCTCCCTCCTTTGACCAACCAAATTGTTAATCTCATCAAAAACACCTCTACAGTCGCCATTATCTCTGGAGTAGACTTGATGTTTGTGACCAAGTCTTGGTCGGCACTTAACGGAAACTACATTCCAGCCTTTTTAGGCGCGGCCCTTCTCTACTTTTCGCTATGCTTCCCTGTTGCCCAGTTTGGTCGCAAGATGGAGAAAGCCAACAAAAAAGCCTATTCACTTTAGGAGGTTACTATGGAATCCATTTTAGAAGTTTTAACCCCAGATAACCTAGTCTTTATCTTTAAAGGATTTGGCTTGACCCTCTACATTTCTCTGATTGCTATCGTCCTCTCTACCCTTATCGGTACGGTGTTAGCCGTCATGAGAAATGGCAAAAATCCTATCTTGTGCATTATCTCCAGCATTTACATCGAGTTTGTGCGTAACGTTCCCAACCTCCTCTGGATTTTTACCATCTTTTTAGTGTTCAAGATGAAATCCACTCCAGCAGGAATCACTGCCTTTACTCTCTTTACCTCAGCAGCCCTAGCTGAGATTATCCGTGGTGGCCTCAATGCTGTGGACAAGGGACAGTACGAAGCAGGAATGTCGCAAGGATTTACCTCAACCCAAATCCTCTACCACATCATTCTTCCACAAGCTATCCGTAAAATGCTACCAGCCATCATTTCTCAGTTTGTAACCGTGATTAAGGATACCAGTCTTCTCTACTCTGTTATCGCCCTACAAGAACTCTTTGGAGCCAGCCAAATTCTCATGGGCCGTTATTTCGAACCAGAGCAGGTCTTCAGTCTGTATATCCTAATCGCCCTCATCTACTTCAGCTTTAACCTAGCAATTTCTAGCCTGTCTCATATGCTAGCAAAACGTTGGCAACAAGCTGCAGAATAATACTCTTCGAAAATCTCTTCAAACCACGTCAGCTTCCATCTGCAACCTCAAAACAGTGTTTTGAGCAGCCTGCGTCTAGCTTCCTAGTTTGCTCTTTGATTTTCATTGAGTATAAACAGCCACTCTCCAGTTCAATTGGAGAGTTTTTTTATGATAGTAAATATTTATAGACCTCAATTTGACACCATACTTTTTCTATGATAAAATGTAACAAATTTATTTACAACAAATCAAATCTAAATGAAATGGAATTTTCTATGAAATCACTCAAAGGACTACTCTTTATCATAGCTAGTTTTATCTTGACTATTTTGACTTGGATGAACACTTCTCCCCAATTCATGATTCCAGGACTAGCTTTAACAAGCCTATCTCTGACTTTTATCCTAGCCACTCGTCTCCCCCTACTAGAAAACTGGTTTCACGGTTTGGAGAAGGTCTATACTGTCCACAAATTCACAGCCTTTCTCTCCATTATCCTACTCATCTTTCATAACTTTAGTATGGGCGGTTTGTGGGGCTCTCGCTTAGCCGCTCAGTTTGGCAATCTTGCTCTCTATATCTTTGTCAGTATCATCCTTGTCGCCTATTTAGGCAAATACATCCAATACGAAGCTTGGCGCTGGATTCACCGCCTGGTTTACCTAGCTTATATTTTTGGACTCTTTCATGTCTACATGATCATGGGCAATCGCCTCCTCACATTTAATCTCCTAAGTTTTCTTGTTGGTAGCTATGCCCTTTTAGGCTTGCTAGCTGGTTTTTATATCATTTTTCTATATCAAAAGATTGGCTTCCCCTATATAGGGAAAATCACCAATCTAAAACGCTTGAATCACGATACTAGAGAAATTCAAATCCATCTTGGCAGACCTTTCAACTATCAATCAGGCCAATTTGCCTTTCTAAAGATTTTCCAAGAAGGCTTTGAAAGTGCTCCGCATCCCTTTTCCATCTCAGGAGGTCACGACCAAACTCTTTACTTTACTGTCAAAAATTCAGGCGACCATACCAAGAATATCTATGACAATCTTCAAGTCGGTAGCAAAGTAACCCTAGACAGAGCTTACGGACACATGATCATAGAAGAAGGACGAGAAAATCAGGTTTGGATTTCTGGAGGTATTGGGATTACCCCCTTCATCTCTTACATCCGTGAACATCCTATTTTAGATAAACAGGTTCGCTTCTACTATAGCTTCCGTGGAGAGGAAAATGCACTCTATCTAGATTTGCTCCGTGACTATGCTCAGAAAAATCCTAATTTTGAACTCCATCTAGTAGACAGTAGGAAAGACGGCTATCTTAATTTTGAACAAAAAGAGGTACCCGAACAGGCAACCGTCTATATGTGTGGTCCTCTTTCTATGATGAAGTCACTTGCCAAACAGATTAAGAAACAAAATCCAAAAGCAGAGCTTATTTATGAAGGATTCAAGTTCAAATAATTACTCATACTCTCCTGGAATGTCCCAGGAGTTTTTTCTACTCAACCGCAAAAAACACTGCCAGATTTCTAGCAGTGTTTTGAGTTTCATTTATCTTAGTAAACTGTTCTTTCAGTTTCTACATCGAAGAAGTGGGCTTTGTTCAAGTCAAATCCAAGTTCAACTGTTGCACCTGTTTGCAAGTAGTCACGAGCATCAACTTTAGCAACAAATTCGTCTTTACCAACTTGGCAGTAAAGGTGAGATTCTGAACCAAGCAATTCTGATACAGAGATAGTAGCTTTTACAACTGATTCTGGGAATGTTTCAAGGAATGCTTCCTCTGCATTCACGTCTTCTGGACGGATACCGAAGATCAATTCTTTACCTTCATAGCCTTTTTCACGAAGAACTTTCAAAGCACCTTCTGGAACTTTCAAGCGGAAACCGTCTGAAACAATTTCGCTACCAACCAATTTCACGTTGATGAAGTTCATTGCTGGGCTTCCGATAAATCCTGCAACGAATTTGTTAACTGGGTTTTTGTAAACTTCTTGAGGAGAACCGATTTGTTCTACACGTCCAATAGTACCTGTACCAGCAGGGTTCTTAGTTGCTGACATGATAACGATACGGTCTGCAAGTGTCATCGCTTCTGTTTGGTCGTGAGTTACATAGATAGTTGTAGCTCCGATACGACGGTGGATTTTAGCGATTTCAGCACGCATTGATACACGAAGTTTAGCATCCAAGTTTGACAAAGGTTCGTCCATCAAGAATACTTTTGCATCACGGACAATGGCACGACCCATGGCAACACGTTGACGTTGACCACCTGAAAGGTCAGCAGGTTTACGTTCCAAGAATTCTTTCAATCCAAGGATTTCAGCTGCTTCTTGCACACGTTTGTCAATGTCTTCTTTACTGTATTTACGCAATTTCAAACCGAAAGCCATGTTGTCATAAACAGTCATGTGTGGGTAAAGAGCGTAGTTTTGGAATACCATAGCGATGTCACGGTCTTTTGGAGCCACATCGTTGACAACCACGCCATCGATAGATGCAGTACCTTCTGTGATGTCTTCAAGACCTGCAATCATACGGAGAGTAGTTGATTTACCACATCCTGAAGGTCCTACGAAAACGATGAACTCTTTGTCTTTAATGTTCAAGTTGAAATCTTCAACTGAATAGTGTTCGCTGTTTGGATATTTTTTGTAAATATTTTTAAGATTTAATTCTACCATGAGGTGAACTCCTTTTGTCTTTTGATAGTTTTATTATAAATGAAAACGCTTTACTTTTCTATGGCAAGGTGACCAAAAAAACAAAAAAGTTCTGTGCAACTTGCACAAAACTTTAGAGAATATCTGGTAAAATCAATTGATAACACAAGGTCAGGTCGGTCAATTCCTTCAACTGCAGGCCTGTCAATTCTTCCCATTTATCAATCTTGTATTGGAGAGAATTGCGGTGCAGATAGAGTTGCTGGGCTGTTTTAGTGAGAACAGCACTATTTTCCCAAAGAGAGAGAATGATTTCCTGAATCTGGTCTTGATCCAAAATCATCTGGTGCAGGCAGTCCTTGATTGTCTTCAAGTCCACAAGTCTTTCCCCCATACTCCAAAGATAGAGTTGTGAAAAGGTATGAACACCTTGGTTACCCTGACGCCACCAAGTCTTAAACAAATCCCGCTCTGCTTTGATCAAGTCTGATAGGGCTTGATGTCCAGCCTGAGACCAAACCTGGCCTAACATGATAGACAGACGCAATCCAAAGTCATACTCAACCGCTTCAATCGTATCACTTAAAATAGCTCGTACAGAGGTGTACTTATCTTGTTGCAACACGAAAACATAATCCTGTGCTCCGACTTGAAGCACTGTCTGACAGTTGGGAAAAAGAGTCCGCATCATATCTAGCCAAGAAGCTAGATTTTCCTGCTGAAAATAGGAAAGATGGCAATAAACCAACTGAATCTTTTTAAAAGTTTTCGGTGCCTGTCCCTTGCCCTCAATCAGATAAGAATACCAAGGATTGAGCGAACGAGCCTGCTCTTGCTGAGTCAAAAGAGCAACCAACTGCTTTTCACGCTCGCTAAGTCCAGCTTCCTCCAGCAAAATCCACTGCTGAGAAGCTAAAGGGAGGGTGAGATATCCATCTTTCTCTACTGGTTGATCTGAAATCTGCGCCTCAGGAAACCAGTCTTGTAGTTCTTTTGCCATCATGTCCTAGCCCTCCACTTTTTGGATGCACCACGAAATCAAGCTCTCAAGACGTTCCAGATTTTCAGTCATATGGAGATAGCCCATCACAGCCTCAAAACCTGTGGACATGCGATAAGTCACCACATCGGCATTTTTAGCCTTTGTGTGGCTATTGGTATTGCGGCCACGTTTATAGATTTCTTCTTCTTTTTCCGTCAGGACTTGCTCCTCCAACATGAGGGAAATTAGGCGAGCCTGAGCCTTGGCTGACACATACTTGGTCGCCTCTTGGTGGAGTTTATTGGGCTTGGTCATACCTTTGAGGATGAGGTGACGGCGAATATACATAGAATATACCGCATCCCCCTCAAAGGCTAGCGCAATCCCGTTAATGAGATTGACATCAATCACGTGTCCACCTCACTCCATCCTTGGTGTCAAGAAGCTTAATCCCTTGAGCAGCCAATTGGTCACGGATCTGGTCCGCTGTCGCAAAGTCACGATTGGCACGCGCTTCTTGGCGTTTTTGGATCAAGTCTTCAATCTCTGCATCCAAAACTTCCTCAATAAAGACAATTCCAAAAACCTCTAACATAGCCTCAAGAGCTTTCTTAACACTTGCATCATAGTTACTTGAGTTAATCCATTTGGCCATTTCAAAAACTACTGTGATACCGTTGGCAGAGTTGAAATCTTCATCCATTGCAGCCACAAACTTATCTTTAAAGGCTTGCAATTCTTGAGTATCTACAGTTCCTGTAAATGGTTGCTCATAAGTATTCTTCAGATACTTGAGATTGATCTCTGCATCACGTACTGCCTTTTCTGTAAAGTTGATAGGCTTACGGTAGTGCTGAGTGGCAAAGAAGAATCGAAGCACTTGACCATCGATAGTATTTAAGGCATCATGGACGGTGATAAAGTTGCCCAAGGACTTAGACATCTTGACATTATCGATGTTGACAAAGCCATTATGCATCCAGTAGTTAGCGAAAGTCTTACCTGTTTTTGCCTCTGACTGGGCAATTTCGTTGGTATGGTGAGGAAACTCAAGGTCAGCACCACCACCGTGGATATCAATGGTATCTCCTAAAATCTCTGTCGACATGACTGAACACTCGATATGCCAGCCAGGACGACCAGGTCCCCAAGGACTGTCCCAATAAATCTCGTCTGGTTTAGCAGCTTTCCATAGTGCAAAGTCTACAGGATTTTCCTTGCGAGCTGTTTCTTCATCAGTACGACCTGATGCACCTAGCTCCAAATCTTCCAAGGTTTTATTGGCCAACTTGGCATAGTTGTGGGATTTTTCCACACGGAAGTAAACATCCCCTTGACTCTCATAGGCAAAGCCTTTTTCAATCAAGTCTTCCACAAAACGAATGATATCAGCCATAAACTCCACCACACGAGGATGGCGAGTCGCAGGTTTGACACCCAAGGCCGTCACATCCTCACGAAAGGCAGCGATGTACTTATCCGCAACCTCCTGAGGCGTGATTCCTTCTTCCTTGGCACGGTTGATAATCTTATCATCCACATCCGTAAAATTAGAAATATAGGCAACCTCATACCCACGGTATTCAAAATAACGTCGAATGGTATCAAAGGCCACCGTTGAACGGGCATTCCCCACGTGGATATAGTTATATACCGTAGGCCCACAGACATACATCTTTACCTTACCATCCTCAATTGGGACAAATTCTCGCAAATCACGAGACATGGTGTCATAGATTTTAATCATAAAATAATAGTCAGGAAAGCTAAAATCTAAGAACAGTTAGTTTCATCACTAAGAGTTCAATTCAATTTCAGTCCGAATCTCTCTAGACTTCGGAATCCCTTGCTCCTTTCTCATTCAGATAAACCACCTGGGTCTGTTTGACAAAGCCGATTTTTTCATACAAGCGCTTAGCACCTACGTTGCTGTCTTTTACTGCAATCTGAAATTCCTTATCATTTTGCTCAATCAGTTGGTTGACTAGAGATTTTGCTAAATAGCTTCCATAGCCTTTTCCACGTTCAGGTTCCGATATTGCCAAACCATAGAAGTAATTCGTATTAGTCGATAAATCTACCGTGCAAGTTCCAATAACCTGACTGTTTTTTAATAAAATATATAGGTAACTTTCTGGATCCTTCAGAGCTTCAGCGACATATCTATCCACAACTTCTCTAGATTCATGTTCCTCTGAGAATGCCTGAAATTTTAACTGACTAATTTGCTCCTGATACGAACTATCTGCTAACAAAACTTCAAGATTAGAAACCTTTGCTAACGGATAAGATTTTCTATCCTTACCTAACCAAGTTTCTGTCTCTTCATCCTCGACCAATCCCCAGTTACTGACAAAATCAGGATGACGTTCTAGAAAAATACGTTCTGTCTGAAAAGTGACTGAACGAATAGGGAAAGAAGCCGTTTCTTTTTCAAAACTCGTAAACAGAGCACGCGCAATTCCCTGACGGCGATGAGCTGGATGAACCAGTATCGTCACTTCTACATCTTGATCATCAGCATAGACAGTTAAGAGACCAACAAGTTCGCCTTTTTCATAATAAAGGAAAAAGGCGGGCATGTTTGGGTCAAAATTAAGCATGTTAGAGAGATAGGGATCACGATAGGTACCGTCATAGTTTTGGCAACAGTTAATTAGTTTTTTCGCCTCAGATAGCTCCTCTTGGCTTAACTTGTTTCTTGCTTGAATCATATAGCTATCCTCTACAACCCAGACGATCTGTGACTGGCTTCTTTAGCCTGCTCGAGTTTATTGACATAATACTCTCGTTTTTCTTCAACTTCGTGAATGACTGGTTCATCCTTCTTACCATGAACACGGACAATCTTAGCAGGAATACCGACAACCGTCACATCACTAGGTACGTCTGCCACAACAACTGCTGCTGCACCGACCTTGGCATTTTCACCGATTTCCACAGGTCCAATGACTTGAGCATGAGCGGATATTAAAGCTCCTTTTCGAACGGTCGGATGTCGTTTGCCAACATCCTTACCCGTCCCACCAAGGGTTACTCCATGATAAAGGAGAACACCTTTTTCAACAATCGCCGTCTCACCAATCACTAAGCCAGAACCGTGGTCGATAAAGACACCTGAATCAATCTGGGCTCCTGGATGAATCTCTATCTGGGTCCAAAAGCGCCAAAACTGACTGTGCATACGAGCTAAGAGTTTGAAGCCATGCTTCCAGAGAAAATGCGAGAGACGGTGGGCCGCCAAAGCCTTGACACCTGGATAAGTCAGCAAAACCTCCAAAGTGGTGCGGGCCGCTGGATCATTTTCTTTCACGATATCAATGGTTTCGCGCCACCATCCCATACATTTCTCCTTTTCTTATTCTGAATTTTTTGGTGTTTCTGTAAATTCTTTTTTAGGTTTGTGATCCTTGTGATGACGTGGGCGATGAGGACGCTCTGATTTTTCACCTTTTTCATCACGTTCAGGTTTTGGAGGACGAGGAAGAAGGGCTTTCATAGAAGCATCCACACGTCCTTTTTCATCAATCTTGATAACTTTAACATCAACTTCGTCTCCGATGGCTACCAAGTCTTCGACATTATTGGTACGCGTCCAAGCCATCTCAGAGATATGAACAAGGGCATCTGTCTTATCAAAGAGGTTAACAAAGGCACCAAATTTCTCGATACGAACGACTTTAGCACGGTAAACTTCATCCACTTTGGCTTCACGGACCAAACCAGCAATAATTTCTTTAGCACGGTTAATAGCATCTTGGTCGCTAGAGTAGATAGACACATTTCCTTCTTCATCGATATCAATCTTAACGCCTGTTTCAGCGATAATCTTGTCAATGGTTTCTCCACCCTTACCGATGACAATCTTGATCTTGTCCACATCGATTTTGATGGTATCAATTTTCGGAGCAGTTGGAGCCAATTCTGGACGAACTTCTGGAATGGTTGCTTCAATCACATCAAGGATTTCAAAACGAGCTTTCTTGGCTTGGGCAAGAGCCTCAGTCAAGATTTCTGCAGTAATCCCTTGAATCTTGATATCCATTTGAAGGGCTGTAATCCCGTCACGAGTTCCTGCAACCTTGAAGTCCATGTCTCCAAAGTGGTCTTCCAAACCTTGAATATCTGTCAATACTGTATAGTTATTTCCATCTGAGATAAGTCCCATGGCAATACCAGCTACTGGCGCCTTGATTGGCACACCACCAGCCATAAGGGCAAGAGTTCCCGCACAGATAGAGGCTTGAGAAGAAGAACCGTTTGATTCCAAGACCTCTGCTACCAAGCGGATCGCATATGGGAATTCTTCCAAACTTGGCAAGACTTGAGCAAGGGCACGCTCACCGAGAGCACCGTGACCAATTTCACGACGACCTGGTGCACCATAACGACCTGTTTCCCCTACAGAGTATTGAGGGAAGTTATAGTGGTGCATAAAGCGTTTCTTGTACTCTGGGTCCAAACCATCAATGATTTGAGTTTCTCCCATCGGAGCCAAGGTCAAAACTGAAAGTGCCTGAGTTTGTCCGCGAGTGAAGAGACCTGAACCGTGCACACGAGGAAGGAAGTCAACAACCGCATCCAAAGGACGGATTTCATCGACCTTACGACCATCAGGACGAACCTTGTCTTCTGTAATCAAACGGCGCACTTCAGCGTGTTCCATTTGTTCCAAGATTTCAGCCACATCACGCATGATACGGTCGAATTCTTCATGTTCCGCATATTTTTCTTCGTAAACAGCAGTTACTTGGTCTTTGACTGCTTGAGTTGCAGCTTCACGAGCCAATTTTTCTTCTACTTGAACCGCTTTTTGGAGATCACTGTTGTAGGCTGCGATGATTTCAGCCTGCAAGTCAGCATCTACATGAAGCAATTCCACTTCTGCTTTTTCCTTACCTACTGCCGCAACGATTTCTTCTTGGAAGGCAATCAATTCTTTGACTGCTTCATGCCCTTTGAGAAGAGCTTCCAACATGATTTCTTCTGACAATTCTTTGGCACCAGACTCAACCATGTTAATAGCGTGTTTAGTACCAGCTACTGTCAATTCAAGAAGAGATTGCTCTGCCTGTTCTTGACTTGGGTTGATGATGATTTGGCCATCGACATAGCCCACCTGTACCCCAGCGATTGGTCCGTCAAACGGAATATCTGAAATAGAAAGCGCCAAGGATGAACCAAACATAGCTGCCATCGGTGCAGAAGCATTTTCATCATAAGAAAGCACTGTATTGATGACTTGTACTTCATTACGGAAACCTTCCGCAAACATAGGGCGGATTGGACGGTCAATCAAACGCGCTGTCAAAGTCGCATCTGTTGAAGGACGTCCTTCACGCTTCATAAAGCCACCAGGAAACTTCCCAGCCGCATACATTTTTTCTTCGTAGTTGACTTGGAGAGGGAAGAAATCCCCAGTTGCCATTTTCTTAGACATCACGGCCGCAGTCAAGACTGTTGACTCACCGTAACGCACGACAACAGAGCCGTTTGCTTGCTTGGCAACCTGACCAGTCTCTACAATTAACTCACGACCCGCAAAAGTCGTTTGAAACACTTGTTTTGTCATTTTAATCCCCTTTGGATTGATAATATTATACGTCTTGCCTACAAAGATCAAGATACTAAGCCGTTAAGCAACTCAAAGGAAAATAGGAAATCGGACGACGGAGCGACTGCTCCTAGGCAGATTGATCTTTTTCCACAGAGTTGTAGGCGAGTTCAATTACTCAAGATACCAAGGACGTCAAAAGCAAAGTAAAAATAGGAAACTGACGAAGTCTTCGATGAAGACAAGACAGTTTATCTTTTTACACAGCTTTTCGGCCGGGTTCAATTGATCAAGATATTTTGGACGGTTCGGCTTGCCGAACATTTCTGTAGAAAAATAGGAAGGTGACACCGCACTCGATGAGTGCTAGTAAGCTTATCTTTTTTCCTAAGAAATGAGGCCAAAATTCAATTAAGTATCTTTACTATTTTACTCTCAAAAATCCCGTCTTAGATAATAATATTGTTATCATCTAAGATACCACGATAGCGTGAAATATCTTTTAAATACTCACTCCTTTCGTGTTTTTTGAGACACACATTATCAGATTTTGTTTAAAAAATAATCAACTTTAAACAAACTTCTACAACCTAAATACCCTCATCTTTGTATCAAGTACGTACAGAGTCTATTTTATCATATTTTTCTTAAAAAGTGCGGTCTTTACCATTAAAAAGGAACCATTCCCCTCACCTGAGAAGAATGGTTTGCTTTTTATTATCCTAGAGACTGATGATTAAACAAGGCATGGGTTGCTTGGTGGATGTATTTTGCTGTATCCGCATTATTCATGGTGTAGAGATGCACACCAGCCACATCCTGAGTTACCAAGTCCACGATTTGGTCTACTGCATAGGCAAGTCCTGCTGCTCTGAGCGACTCAGGGTCATGCTCATACTTGTCTAAGATGGCTTTAAATTTGCGTGGAAGATGGATATTCTCACAAGTCTTCAAGAGGCGGAGAGCCTGATTTCGATTCAGAATTGGCATAATCCCTGCATGAATGGGAACATCAACCCCAGCCAAAGTACACTTGTCTTGAAAATCATAGAAGCGCTCATTGTCAAAGAAAAGCTGAGTTACAAGGCTCGAACAACCTGCATCTACTTTCTTCTTGAGATTTTGGATATCTGAAATCTGATTTGGTGAATCTGGATGCCCTTCTGGATAACAAGCACCAACAATATCAAAATGAGGGGCTTGTTCCTTGATGAACTCAATCAAGTCAGTTGCGTAGCGGAAATCCTTTTGTGGTTCCACATCAGGAATAATATCCCCACGAAGAGCCAAGATTTTCTGCACCCCAACCTTGTCCAAGTCTGCAATGGTTTCAGCCACCTTGTCTTTGTTCAAATAGATAGCTGGCAGATGGGCAATGGTCGGAATCACCAAGTCATTTTGGATAAAGTCAGCCAAACGAACCGTCGTTTCCTTGATATTAAATTTATTATTGCTGGCAGTTACACTGATAAAGTGAGGGGCCAACTCCTGCATATCTTGGAGAGCAGAAATAATTTTATCATTACCCACTGCTGGGTTTGGAGGGAACACTTCAAATGAGAGTGACGGTGTTTGGCGTGACATAGTCATTATCCTTTTCTTTTTGATTTCATTTTGAACAACCGTTATAGGGAGAAATCTAATCTTACAATTTCTCACGCGCAGCTTTAGCTGCTTCAACAAGGCGGATCAAGCTTTCTTTTGTTTCTGGAATACCACGTGTTTTCAAACCACAGTCAGGGTTGATCCAAACTTTCTTGCTTGGCACTTTGGCAAGAATGGCTTCGATTGTGTTGTCGATTTCGCCTTCATTTGGCACACGAGGTGAGTGGATATCGTAAACCCCAGGTCCCACTTCTGTTTGGAAGTTTTTCGCTTTGAGTTCGTCCAAGATTTCAAGGTTTGAACGGCTAGCTTCAAAGGAAATAACGTCTGCATCCATGTTGTCGATAGCTGGGATGATATCTGTAAATTCTGAGTAACACATGTGAGTGTGGATTTGTGTGTCTGGTGCTACTGTTGAGTGTACCAAGCGGAAGGCAGGAATAGCCCAGTCAAGGTAGTCTTCATACCAGTCGCTACGACGGAGTGGCAATTTCTCACGAAGAGCAGCCTCGTCGATTTGGATGATTTTCACACCAGCAGCTTCAAGATCAAGCACTTCATCCTTGATAGCAAGGGCGATTTGAAGAGTAGAATCCTTGATAGAGATGTCTTCACGTGGGAATGACCAGTTAAGAATTGTAACAGGTCCAGTCAACATACCTTTAACAGGTTTGTTTGTACGACTTTGTGCATAGCTAGACCATTTAACAGTGATTGGGTTAAGACGAGTAACATCACCCCAGATGATTGGTGGTTTCACCCCACGCATACCGTAAGATTGTACCCAACCATTTTTAGAGAAGAGGTAACCTGACAAGTTTTGACCGAAGTACTCAACCATGTCGTTACGCTCAAATTCACCGTGAACAAGGACATCAAAGTCGATATCTTCTTGCCATTTGATCCATTCGTCAATTGTTTCAGCAAGGAAAGCATCGTACTCTTCTTGAGACAATTCACCCTTACGGTAAGCCAAACGCTTCGCACGAACTTCCTTAGTTTGAGGGAATGAACCGATAGTTGTTGTTGGAAGAGCTGGAAGTTTGAAAGCTTCTTCTTGGATAGCTTCACGTTCTGCAAATGCTGGCAAACGAGTGTAGTCTGCGTCTGTCAAGCCAGCGATGCGCGCACGAAGTTCCGCATTTTCACCCACACGCTCAGTCGCAAAGAGTTCTTTGTTGGCCGCAAGAGCTGCTTCATCTTGACCATTGCGGATAGCATCCAAATCACGGATTTCGTCTAATTTTTCAACTGCAAAGGCAAAGTGGTTCAAGATAGCTGGTTCAAATTCTTCGTTAGCTGTTGTAAATGGCACATGAAGAAGTGAGCATGAACTTGTCAAGACAATATTTTCAGCTGGGATTTGTTCAAGAACAGCCAAGCTCTTTTCGTAGTTGTTGCGCCAGATGTTTTTACCATTGACAATACCTGCATAAAGAGTCTTATCAGCTGGGAAACCACCTTTAACCAATTCAAGAGTTTTCTTACCTTCAACGAAGTCAAGACCGATAGCATCAACAGGCAAGTTTACAAGGTCAGCGTAAACGTCACGAACGTCACCAAAGTAAGTTTGAAGCAAGACTTCAAGACCTTTTTTGTCAGCCAACAATTTGTTGTAGAGGTCCAAGAAGAGAGCTTTTTCTTCAGCTGTCAAATCTTTTACAAGAGCAGCTTCATCCAATTGGATACGAGTCGCACCAAGTTCTGCCAATTTAGCAAAAACTTCTTGGTAAGCAGCCACTAAGCTGTCTACGAAGTCTTCTGCTTTCACGCCTTCTTCAAAGTCTGACAATTGAAGGAAAGTGAATGGACCTACAAGAACTGGGCGAGTGTTCAATCCAAGTTCTTTTGCTTCTTGGAATTCATCGAAAATCTTATGACCTGCAAGTTTAACTTGAGTGTCTTTTTCAAATTTAGGAACGATGTAGTGGTAGTTGGTGTTGAACCATTTCTTCATTGGAAGGGCGCGAACGTCTCCTTTTTCTCCTTGGTAACCACGACCCAAAGCGAAGTAGCGCTCAAGGTCAGACAAGTCCAAGTTTTGAACTGAAGCAGGTACCACGTTGAAAAGGAAAGCTGCATCTAGGAAGTTGTCATAGTGAGAAAAGTCATTTGATGGAATTTCAGTGATGCCTTTTTCTTTGACAATGTTCCAGTGTTTAGCACGTAAGTCTTTTGCTGCTGCAAGGAGTTCTTCTTCTGTGATTTCTTTTCTAAAGTATTTTTCAGTTGTAAATTTTAACTCGCGGAATTCGCCCAAACGAGGGAAACCGATGATTGTAGTTGACATGATGTGTCCTCCAAAATTTGTTGTTGAAACTATCTTAACAGAAAAGAAATCATCTGTATAATTGTAAAAAATTAGGATTTGATATAGTTTGAAACTATATCTATGTTTTAAACAAAAGAAAAAGACCTGAGAAAAATGCCTCAAATCCTTTGTATAGCTTGTTTTATAGGTCTATTTCAGTTAGGCTCTTCAAACGCCTTATTAGTAATTCTTATAAGTGACTATGGCTTGTTATTAGAAAAGACTATAGGTTGATTTTTCTTTTGTAATTCTGATATTTCCCTGAAAAGTGCGGACGGAAGCAAATTACTTCGTACTTTCATTACTGATTTTTGAGCACTTCGCTTTTTCATTTCTATGCTCAGGCTAAAATAGTTCCCCGAACTATTTTACTCTCAAAAATTCCGTTCTAGATAATAATAAATTATTATCTAGAATACCACTATGGCGGGAAATATCCACTAAAAGATCACTTCGTTCACGCTTAATTAAAAAAGTTTGATTTTATAAAATTAAGATACTCTAACTGTTAAATTTGTTAAAATTTACCAACTGCTTCCTATCAACTCTTTCTCTGTTCGAGTGGGACGACTGCTAGTGTCTTTCCTAAACTGGCTAGGACTTTTAAGACTGTGTCCAACTGAGGGCTAGTCTTTCCTGTTTCCATTCTAGCTATGACAGGCTGGCTTACTCCACTAAGTTCTTCTAGTTTTTTCTGACTGATTCCTTGTTCATGTCTAGCTTCTATCAACTCACTCATAATAGCCACTCGCATATCACTTTCAAGAATTTCCTCCTTGGTAAAGAGTTCTGACCTGACATCCTTCCAGTTACTCCCAATAGCACTATTCTTCATCACTTAATCCTCTTTCTTTTAAGTCCTTCAACTCACGCTTGGCTTTTTCAATCTCTCTTCTAGGAGTTTTCTGAGTCTTTTTGACAAAATGATGTAAAAGAACAAAACTACCATCGACCCATGCTACAAATAAAATTCGATCTCTCAGTGGTCTTAGTTCTCAAATCTCATCTTCCAAATGTTTGATATAGGGTTCCCCAGCTCTCGTCCCATGCTGACTAAGCAACTCGATATAGTCATTTAGTTTATTGAGTTTGATACGACTATCCTTACTTTTCTGACTAGCCAATTCTCTCATATAATCCAAAACTGGCTCGTTTCCATTTTTGTCCTTATAGAAGTAAATCGTATGCACCAAGCTACCTCTTTCTAATTTAATTATAACTCAAAAGTTATTAAAAGTAAATCTGAACACTCATAAAAAGAAGACCTTAGAAAAACTCTAAAGGTCTCATCTTTATTATTCGAAAAAATTACGAAAAGAGTTATAAAATGCTGATAATCCTTACGTTTACTTCAGCTCTATCCCCTTCTCACGGAGATTATCCAGACACTCCTCATAGTAGGTAGCATCATGCTCACTATAGATAGGACTTTTCAGCTTTTCCTCTGCTAAGTCTTGATAAGGAGGGCAGGTCTTACCTCGGTAGTTCTTGTCCAACCACTCTGGACTGACATTGTAGCCACGGTCAGCCATTTCCTTCATGATCAAATCATGGTAGACAAATAGCTGGTAAGGCGAGTGGGTAAAGACATAGTCCACCGTTGCATGCTTTCTGCCCCAGCCATTGCCACGTAGGGCGCAACACTCTCGATGTTGCCCCAAAAGTTGAGGACGGGGAAGTTGTGAAATCAAAGCCTCATGCCAAAGTCTCATGGGAGTCTCCTTTCAGTAAAGTCGAATGTTGCAAATAGGTATTTGGATAGCGATCAAGCAAGTCTCGAGTCTTAGTGATTAAGTCTTCCCTAGAAGCCTGACCAAAGCGGTAGCGATCCAGCAAGAGCATATAGTCCTTGCGCTCAGCATCTGTCGCTTTCTTTTTGAAATAGCCCCAAATATGCTGAAAGGCATTGCAAACCTGACCCCTGTGTTCTGGAATCTGACAGGCACGGTCAATCATCTCTTGAACCTCACTCCCCTCCACCTGCTCATTCTTCAAGTATTGGCGAATCTCATTGTAAATATTGCTGGAATGACTCAAAACGAGGTATTTGTTTCTCGCCCAGAGTTGCTGGCAAAGGGCACGTTGGTTGTTATTTTCCATACTTCTCCTTACTTTCTACTAGTTCCCCGAAAATATGGAAACAAAGTTATATTTTACTTGAATGCAATTACTTATTTAATTTAAATGTGCAATTTTTATAATTTATTTTTATATTTGGATCAATATTAGGAATAAAGACATTGAATAGAGACTCTTTCTCTGTCACCGACTGCATATGTATTCCAATTGGAATCTTATCTGCTTTATTTCGATAAATAGGACGACAGGCAATACAAACTGAACTCTGTTCCAGTTCATCTACAATCTTCTCTTCAAAATACCACTGACTGAATTTATTTTCAAATCTGTTCTCATTAGTAGCTTTCCCCATATTACTCCATGCAGTTTGAGTAAATAATGATTTCAAGGCTTTATAAGGATGACCATGAATCTCTTTATCACCACCTAATGAATAAGCGATTATGTGACCTCGATGAAAGTATCTATCATAGTCTTTAATTCTATTTATTTTATCCCATCCCGCCGGATTTCCAAGACTCGAACGATTTTTCTTTTTATCCACTATCGCTTTTTGATTTTTAATATCTTTATAATCGTTTTTATTGATATAAAATATCGCGCATTTGGGTCTCTTAGCTAACTCCAATGAATGTGGAACAATATAACCCGAATTATCCTTATTCATAATATGGATTGTTGCAAAATTATTATTTACTACAAAATAATTTGATTCATTCTGACATTCAGCTATATTTGTACAATACTGAACTTTTCCTCCAACTAATTTAGAAAGTTGATCAGTAGAGATATGAATCAAATCTAAAATTTTTTGCTCTGACATCGAAAAACTCTTTTTCATTTTAGTCTCCAAATCTGCCTTCACTTATCCATTATTCCACCTCAGTAAGATCAATTCCCTCAATAGAGCATATATAAATTAGATATCCCAATTTATGTACTTCTCTCTGCGAATATTATTGTTTTTAAATTTTACGGAAGTAACAAATCGACTACTTGTTTATAGGAAGTAAATTGAGTATAAAATTCATTATGTTTATAAACCAGAAATAGTATAACTATCAAACTCCATAATAGAATATAAATTAACCATTTATATAAAGTTTCAATTTTTTCTAACCGTTTTAATTCTGTTTTATAGTTATCGGATTCTTTCAAAGTATTAATAAAATATTTATCTATACTGTATAACATTTGATAATTTTTATCAATATCATCACACTCTGATTTTATAGACTTAGAATCAAAATTCCATCCTCTCACTTTATTTACTATAATTATACAAATTAAATAAAATATTCCAGAATATACAGTTAGTGACATCGCAAGCCTTGTATTAAAATTTTTAAAAATAAATGTAGTTAATATTGTTATAAGTAAAACTAAAAATTGCTGAGACAATGTATTAGAAATGTTTCTGATATTAACCAAAATCTCTTTTTGAAGTTTTGAGAAATCTTCTGTTAACTTTTGTTTATCAGTGATAAACTTTTTCAATTTATCATTGATAAATAAATTGTAATTGGATTGTACATCTTTTAAAATATCCTTAAAGTCTATATCACTAATTGTCCCTTGTCGCCTGATAGATTCGGAAAAAATATTTCTAAAAATTATCAACTTTTCATAATAAGTTTTATCGTCATCAAAAATAAAATCAAATAATTTATTTAGTGTAACAAATAGATCTATATTTTCTTTTTCAATACTATTCAATTTTAAAATAGCATTTTTTTCAAAACTTATAATATATTCACTACTAGAAATTTTTCTTTCCGATACTATACATAGAAAACCATCAAGTGTCGCACTTTTAAATTCATCAAAATTTCGTTCTGAAATTATTTTAGGAAGAGCACAAAGCAAATTATGATTAAATTCCGTTCTTGAAATTAATATATCAGGTATATATATTTTTTCTTCACAAAGTGAAAAGACGGGCGAATCTATATCACTATTTTCTTCTGGAATCCATATTTTTATCTTTGTAGTCCTGTTTTTGAGGCTTTCGAATGTTGTACTTTTTAAAAACTTTTTTTCAAATGTATAAAAGTCATTACTATTTCTAAAATATAATGACTGGCCCTCTAAAGGAAATTGGTTTTGTTTAATTGTTACTACAACAGTATTGATTTCCTTAGTTTCTTTGCATGATTCCAACTGGTAATTATTACAAGTTATATCCAGTTCATTTATTTTATAACTATTGATCTTTTCCTTAAAACTATCTAACTCTTTCTCTGCAATTTTGAACTCTAAAATATAAATAAAATTTTTTTCTTTAGAATCAATATTAATACGTCCGACAACATCATCGAAAGCGTCAACATATTTAATAAGTTCTTTAATCAATGTAATCACCTCTCAATCAGAGTAATTACTTCTTTGTTAATTTTTAAAACATAGAAATCGTCGTCATCATCCCAATAAACATCTTTGCGACTCTCTAGACTTTTTAGAATGCTAATTTTAATTTGTTGTTCATCGCCTTGGGATACATATGTTGCTTTAGGTGGTCGATATAACTTTGCTACGAAACTAGCTACAACAGTATTATTTTTACTTTTCGCTAATTTGTAAGCTTCAGTTGATAATCTTTCTATATCTGTTTCTCTATTTTCTATACCAAAGTCTAAGACATCACTAACCTCTTGAATCAGCCCTTCAAATGATGTATCTCTTCTCTGAGATAAAAAACTTGTTAACTTCTCTTTTACAATTCCAGGATTTGCTTCAGACTTTATGTATGGTTTAACAACTGTATCAATTGCTTGTATTGCCATTCGAGCAGCTGAATCCTCATCATCTATGACGTTATCACTATCTAAAAATATTTTGAAAAAATACCCCGATATATTGTCATCCGTTCTATCCAATACTCTTGAGTGGATATTTGTTCTTTCTGAATTTGGCTCCTCTCTATTTTCTTTAAACTGAATTGTTTTATCTTTAAAAATTACGGTAGCCTTTTGAAGTCTTGATTTCTTATCTGGCAGAATCTTATCTAATGTAGTTAATGTATTTTCATCAGTTACTTGAATAGCGGTTCCTGTCTCCATCTTAACCAGAAACAGGATTTCGTTATTGTCAATTTCAGTTGTAAGTACAACTAAATAAAAATCATTTTGAAATCTACGTCCTATTGATTCTTGAAATTTACTTGCAATATCTTCTGAATTTCTATCGAATTTTTCTTCACTTTCAAATATCTCTGATACATTTGTTACTATCTGTGAAGAAGGTCTTTTGAATCTAAAATTTTTTGCATATTTATCATCAATACATTTGTTTATTCTAGATTCTAAATCTTCTACAATTTTGCTAAACTCTGCAGAAGAATCATCAAAAATTATACCCGATAAATAACTTGATTCTCCATATTGATCTTTCGAAAAATGGAATAATCTTAATCTTTTTTCCATCTCATTACCTCCTGAATTTTATACCTTCACCTGTCCATTCATCAGCATTGGTAAGAGCCAATCGCGCAGTTGGGTGAGTTCTTTGTTTTGTCCTTGTAAACATTTGATTTGTGCAAAATAGGGCTCTGTCATTTTGTGAAAATTATTTTTGATTTCATTTCTTGGTAGAATAATTCTAATTCCTGAAAAATCTTCTTTATTCATATTAGCAAAAGTATTTCCAGTCTTTGCACTTGCATTAGCATTTTCAAAATAATTTTTCAACGCAAAATAAAGATAATATCTATTGGTTTCATCCTCAAAAACAATTGAATTTATTTGTTGATTTGTCTGAGACCATTCAGTAGTAAATCCAATTTCACCCACTGTCGCAATACAAGAAACACATAAGCTACCTTCAGGTAGATACTTATTCTGTTGTACGCCTGCTCCTAAATCAGTCAATGATTCTGAAGTGCTATAAACAAAAGTATTTCCTCGTATATCTCCAATTGTTATAAAAGGAATTTCACCTCCAAAATTATCACTATTTGCTCTAGAAGGTGTTTTTCCAGTAATAATTTTCGACTCAAAGTCTTTAAGAGTCTCCACTCCCCACCCCTCTGGGATTTCGCGTTTGAGTTCTAGATTATAGACCATCTTTCCGCCTGATGATTTGTATGGTTTGCCATTCTGGTCTGGGAAATCAAACTGCACGAACCAGTAGTCATAAAGGATCTTAGCCATAGTTTCTAACTCTTGGTTGATTTGGTTGTTTATTTGTATTTTATCATCAATTGCTGAAAGTATGTTTGCAATTTTATCTTGATTTTCTCTGGGCAATAAATCCAACTCTATTGAATTCATAATTTTTGTATTCAACGATGGCATTGTTGCTCCAACTGCCAGATTCATCATCATCTTTTTGAAACTATTTTGTTTAAAATAATAAGATAAATATCTAGGGTTCACTTTGTTTTTATCAGCTCGTACTCTTATACATCTACCTGAAAACATCCAACCTTCATGATTTTTATCAACGTAGACATTTCTATCAATAGACCCTACCCTGCTAAAAACAATGTCTCCTTCAATTAAGATGTATTTACTTAATCTCTTCGTATCAGCTTCAGATACGAAAGGAAGATTTTGATGTGTAAAATTGATATCTCCCAAATGTTCTACCGTTACTATAGGAGTTCCTTCGCTAACATAATCTTCCTCATGTAATTGACTACCAAAAGGACCTGTTTGAGAAATAGCAATATCCCCTAAAATTACTCTACTCATACCTCAACCCCTTCATTTGCTTCTCTATCTCCTGCTCCAAGGAATGTGATTGCTGGAAGAGATCTGTGAGTCTATTTTGAAAGGCGGTCATCTTGGCTTCAAACTCGTCTGCTGTGATATCTACATAGTCGATCTTGATGTCAAAGTATTGACCTGCACTGAGAGAGTAGTTTTTCTCCTTGATGTCCTCATAAGAGACAGTGACAGAAAAGTCCTCGACAGCTTCTTTCTGGATAAAGGTCTCGACGATCTTCTGCTCTTCTTCAGGAGAAAGCACGGTCTTTTGGTTCTTGCCTTCCTTGACCTTGGTTCCCAGGTTTGAGGCATCGATGAGAACAACATCGCCCTTATTTTTCTTATCAATAAAGAGGATGGAGACGTTGGTACCTGTCGTCGCAAAGATATTGGACGGCATGGAAACGACACCTGCCAGCATTTGATTATCCACCAAGTGTTGACGGATGGTCTTGTCAATCCCTGACTGGGCAGTGATAAATCCTGTCGGCAAGACAACGGCTGCTTGGCCATCTGACTTCAAGGAATAGATGATATGCTGAACAAAGAGCTCATAGATAGCCATCTTGTCCTTAGACTTGGCTGGAACCTTGGGCACTCCTGCAAAGAAACGCTCACTGGCTTCTGGAAAACTTTCCACTCGGTCACGCCACTCTGAAAAGTCCAGCTTGAAAGGAGGGTTCGACACGATATAGTCCATCTTTTCAGGATGACGGTTAGCAATGATAGTATTGCCCTGTACGATATTATGTATGGAATGCTGTAGTCCATTCAAGATCAGATTGAGACGGAGGAGATTGGATGATTTTTGCGAGATATCCTGACTGTAAACAGTGGTCTTATCCACACCGATACGACTAGCCAGGTTCATCAGCAAAGTTCCAGAACCAGCAGACGGGTCATAGATGCGCACGTTTGATGGTTGGTCATTTCCCACAAGAATATCAGCAATAATCTTAGCCACAGAGTGAGGCGTGTAGTACTCGGCATACTTACCACCACCGTCTTTGTTGTAGTCCTTGATCATGTACTCAAAGAGAGTAGAGAAAAAGTCGAAACCTTGTGAAAAAATGGTCTCATCAAACTTAACGCGCGCAATGAGATTGATGATGGCTTTTGCCACTTCGTTACGCTTACTGCTATCTGATATTGTGTCGGTAATCAAGCGTTCATCAAAGAGACGAATAGCTGTATCTCCATCCGTATGAACAGAGAAAATATCGTTATTATCAATGGCGATCTGGTTGAGGGTATTTTCAAAACTCTCGTAGAAAGTCGCTTCATTTTGCTGACGGTGAAGGGTTTCAATCAACTGGTCAGGCTTGAGCTAAGCCGTACTTGTACCGATATCCTCCAAGAGCCAGTCATAGTCATCTTCACTCAAAGTCAATAAGTGCTCATAAGTATTAACTTCGTCTAGGCACTTTGCCTGATATAAAAACTTATCATTTAAAAATTTGTAGAGGAAGGACTGGGTGAGGAGTTTGTACTCACCCGCTTCTCCTCCTAGTCCTGCATGAGTAAAGACTGCTTTCAAATCATCTACCAAGTCTTGGACTTGAACTTTATATGTTTCATTCATTAGTGTTGGTATTCCTCTTCATATCCTTCAAATAGCGACTCGACGATATAATTAAAATCCTGTCTTGTCAAACTACTTGCAGATTGGTTGGTTTTCATTTCAATCCGAGCTTCTTCTCGAATCATTTTCTTGAGAAAGTCCTCGTTATCGAGCACTCCTTGATTTTGACCGATTTTACGGTCTAGTCTGACTTTAGAACCCTTGATAACATGGTAAATAGCAGGAAAATCACTGACCATAGTCGAGTTGGTTACGTGTTTGTAGGAACGTGCTGCCATTTCATCTCCGTCAAAATTCATAGTCAAACGTCTCATATGAGTATGATAATCTTCCACTGACTTAAAGAGCTCTTCGTACTCTTTTTGAATTTCTTTGATGTTTTCCATAGTGTAGCCTTCTTGCCCATGAATCAGGTGTTTTTTCATGATGCGCTGAAATTCTTCGTAAAGAGAAACCCACTCAGGATCTTTCTCATCACGCTCTTTTATGATTCCTCCAGCAACTCGACGCTTCAAATCTTCTAGGTCATTGGCCGCTAGACGGAGTTCTTCCTCCGCAATCTTGACAAAACTAAAACTGGTCTCAGACATGGCAAGATTTAAAAGGGTGCGACTAGAAAAATCATCTGGCTTATCTATTAGTGACAAGGTCAGCAAACGTCTTGAGATGACATTGAGCAGAGTTGCAATCTGAGTAATATCAATCTGCTTAATCAAATGGTCATAACCAAGTAAGCGGGCGGTATTATAGTACTGCTTAACCGATTCTAAGGCTTTTCGTAGTTCATTTAGTTGCTTTCTATCCTTAATGTCATCAATTGATTGAGAAAAGAACTCTAGATTAGAGGTCGGATAGTCCATGAGGATGCGCTCTGTCTTGCTTAGTTCCTGAGAAATTTCCTCTGCTGGCACAAAGAGCGAGCCAAACACATCCTCTCCATCTTCCCCAGTCAGGGTCGTATCATACTCTTGATTGAGTTCTTCCAGATAAGCACGATTGGTTTTGTCAAACTCTTTGGAAATATCCGCGAAATCAACTACATAGCCAAAGAGATAGTCCTTGTAAGGACGATTCACACGAGTCAAAGTCTGGAGAAGGTTATGAGCCTTAATCTTGCGACCTAGATAGAGACGCTTGAGGCGAGGCGCATCAAAACCTGTCAGGAGCATCGAATAGACGATAATGAGATCAATCTTACCTTCTTTATAGGCATCCACCTTTTCCTTTTTCTCTTCCTTGTCTCCCTCATCATGGAGGATGAGAGCAGAGGTCAAGTTGGTTGTTCCAGCCTTTCGTCGTTCTTCTAACTGCTTTTCAAGCTCACGCGCCTGCTTAGACGAATCACAGACAATCATACCACCAATAGTCTGGTCATCAAAAACCAAATCACGCGTACGATTAAAGTCCTCCAGAATAAAATCAAGCATTGGTTCCACATAGTGCGGATGGGCAAAGATATCTTCTTTTGATAAATCCCCACGTTGGATTTCTTCATTGATGGCTCTGAGATTATCTTTATAGGACGTCTCGATATCTTCTCGCATCAAACGCAAGGTAAAACCATCATCTATAGACTGGTTGTAGTAGTATTTATGGATATAATCCCCAAAAATATCACGTGTAGTCGCATGGCTTTCCTTGGTCTTACCATCTTTCTTGTAGGTAATCAAGGGGGTCCCAGTCAAGGCAATCTTGATCGCATTGGTATCTGCCTGATAGAGATTTGGCAGGTAGGAACCTCGTTCGTTATAAGAGCGATGAGCTTCATCGATAAAGTAGATATTTTGACGATTGAGATCATAGCCAGAGCGGTCTGTCAGGTCTGAATCATCTTTGAACTTCTGTATATTGACAACGGCCACATCATAGCCGTCTTGTTTTTGATTGAGTTCTCGAGGATTGTTGATGCGCTTAACTTTTAGACCTCTTTTGGTAAATTCCTTAAAGGCTTGGTCTGCCAAATCCAAGCGATCAACGACAAAGTAAAACTGCGGAACAATCCCCTGTTTTGAAAAATAATTGGTCAGATAGCGGATATTGAAGAAAGCCAGGGCAGTCTTACCTGAACCCTGTGTATGCCAGATAACACCTTTTTTGACACCTTTTGCGATGGTTTCTTCGATAGCACGAGTTGCAAAATACTGCGGATAGCGCATAACATGCTTCTGCAATTGTATCTGACCTTCCTTGCTTTCTTCTTCTACATAAACCAGCCCAAAATGAAGCATGAAAAGCAGGCGTTCTTTTTGATACAAAGATGATAAGAAAGTATTGCAGGGAGTGTTGGGCTGTAAGTTTGTTGTAAATTCTGGTTGAGATTTGAGAGCAAAACGCTTCACATCCTCAAGTACGAAATCAATTTGTTCATCTCTTAAAGGTACAATTGAACCAAGAAAATCTACTTCTCTTTCTTCCTTGAAAGCATTAAACTTGGTTTTTGAATAGGCATTTGAACCATAGTAAGAACCCTGTTTTTGTTGACCTTGGCCACTGATATAAGGCAAATTATCAGATAGAGCTATCAACTGGGTAATATTGTTAAAACGACGGAACTTACGATTTTCAAAACGGTATCTGGTTCTGTCCTGTTCTGACTGAATCCCTGTCTTTCCATCACGGATAGTATTGGGTTGTTTAACTTCGATATAAGAAAGGGGAAGCCCATTGATAAACACAACTATATCTGGACGAAATTCATCTTGCCCATTTTGACAAGTGACTTCAAGCGCCAGATGGAAGGTATTGGCTTCAGGATTTTCCCAATCGATATAAACAGCACCTTCTTGTCCCTGTATCCTTTTAAAGAAGGAGCGCCCTAAATCATTTTGATCCAGTTCCAGCTTGATATTGGCCAATTCTCTCTCAAAATCTTCATCTGTTAAATAGTTATTAAATGTTAAAAATTGCTCCTTAAAAACAGATACAAGAATATTGGTATCTGGATCTCTTTCTTCAATTTCTTTACTATTACGAGAAAGATAGGTATAACCCATTCGCATCAAATGCAGAGCTGCTGGGATTTGTACTCTTGTTAATTCAGAAAAATCTTTTCGTCTTGCCATCGCAAACCTTCCTTACGCTTCATTTGAACTATTCATATCCTGAAATTTCCAAATTTTATACTAGGTCTATTATAGCATGTTTAGCCTCAAAATCCATCACTCTTCCCATTGCAAAAGCAATCTTCCCCTTTCTCCTCCAAAATATGGTATAGTAGAGTTATACTATCTATGAGGAGTTTACATGTCACAGGATACACAAATGAAAGCTGTTTCTCCCCTTCTGCAGCGAGTTATCAACATCTCATCGATTGTCGGTGGGGTTGGGAGTTTGATTTTCTGTATTTGGGCTTATCAGGCTGGGATTTTACAGTCTAAAGAAACCCTCTCTGCCTTTATCCAGCAGGCAGGTATCTGGGGGCCACCTCTCTTTATCTTTTTACAGATTTTACAGACCGTCGTTCCTATTATTCCCGGGGCCTTGACCTCGGTAGCTGGGGTCTTTATCTACGGGCACATCATCGGGACTATCTACAACTATATCGGCATCGTGATTGGCTGTGCCATTATCTTTTATCTGGTGCGCCTCTACGGGGCTGCCTTTGTCCAGTCTGTCGTCAGCAAGCGCACCTATGACAAGTATATCGGTTGGTTGGATAAAGGCAATCGTTTTGACCGTTTCTTTATCTTTATGATGATTTGGCCCATTAGTCCAGCTGACTTTCTCTGTATGCTGGCTGCCCTGACCAAGATGAGCTTCAAGCGCTATATGACCATCATCATTCTGACCAAGCCCTTTACCCTCGTGGTTTATACCTACGGTCTGACCTATATTATCGACTTCTTTTGGCAAATGCTTTGACATGTAAAAAATCCGTTTGGTTTCCCAAGCGGATTTTGTGCTTTATTTTGAAACTTCTTTTGCAAGGACAAAGTTCCCAAGTGTGGCAGAACCATTCCCTGCGACTGCTGGCGTCACGATGTAATCACGCACATCAGGTACTGGTAGGTAACCATTGAGAAGAGATGTAAATTTCTCACGGACACGGTCCAGCATGTGTTGTTGAGCCATGACCCCTCCACCAAAGACAATCACGTCTGGGCGGAAAGTCACTGTCGCATTAACCGCAGCTTGAGCGATGTAGTAGGCTTGAACATCCCAAACAGGGTTGTTGAGTTCAATATTTTCCCCACGAACACCTGTACGAGCTTCCAAACTTGGACCAGCTGCATAGCCTTCCAAACAGCCTTTGTGGAATGGACAAACACCGTTGAATTCTTTTTCAATATCCATTGGGTGTCTAGCCACATAGTAGTGACCCATTTCAGGGTGACCCACACCGCCGATAAACTCACCACGTTGGATGACACCTGCACCAATACCTGTACCGATTGTGTAGTAAACCAAGTTTTCAATACGAGCACCAGCATTGTTACGGGCAACCACTTCACCGTAGGCAGAGCTGTTTACGTCTGTAGTGAAGTACATTGGCACGTTAAGGGCGCGACGAAGGGCACCAAGCAAGTCTACATTTGCCCAGTTTGGTTTTGGAGTCGTTGTGATAAAGCCATAGGTTTTTGAGTTTTTATCAATATCAATCGGACCAAATGAACCAACTGCAAGACCAGCAAGGTTATCGAATTTTGAGAAGAACTCGATGGTTTTATCGATTGTTTCGATTGGAGTTGTTGTTGGAAATTGTGTTTTTTCTACAACGTTAAAGTTTTCATCACCGACAGCACAGACAAACTTTGTACCGCCCGCTTCCAAGCTTCCATATAATTTTGTCATGATAAACCTCTTGTTTTTATTTTCTTTATTATAGCATATTTCGAAAATCTAAATTTCTCTATTTTTTAGATTTTCCTCTGTAAATCTTACCATTCAAGCAAAAACGAACAAACATGTAATTTGTTCGTTTTCACATTAGAGAGGATTGATTAGATTTTCACTTCGATCACAGCATCCCCCTTCGCAACTGAACCCGTTGCGACTGGAGCTACTGAAGCGTAGTCAGCTGTATTTGTAACGATAACCATTGTTGTATCATCAAGACCAGCTGCAGCGATTTTGTTTGAGTCAAATGTTCCAAGAACATCGCCAGCTTTAACCTTGTCACCTTGAGCAACTTTTGCTTCAAAACCTTCACCATTCATAGATACAGTGTCAATACCAACGTGAATCAAAACTTCAGCACCATCAGTTGTTTTCAAACCAAAAGCGTGTCCTGTTGGAAAGGCAATTGAAACTTCAGCATCAGCTGGTGCATATACTACACCTTGACTTGGTTTCACAGCGATACCTTGGCCCATAGCTCCACTTGAGAAGACTGGGTCATTGACATCAGCAAGAGCGACAACATCACCAACGATAGGAGTTACAAGTGTTTCATTTTGAAGAGTTGCTGGGGCAACTTCTTCTTTTTCTGCAACAACTTCAGCTTGTTTTGCAGATGGAGTCGCCTCTACTTCATCTTCGTAACCAAACATGTAAGTAAGAGCAAAACCAAGGGCAAATGATACAGCTACCATAAGAAGGTATTGTGTAAGTTGTCCGTTACCGATGTAAAGCATTGTACCAGGGATGATGGTGATACCATTACCAGTACCTGCAAGTCCAAGGATAGAAGCCAATCCACCACCGATTGCACCAGCAATCAATGAAAGGAAGAATGGTTTACGGAAGCGCAAGTTTACCCCGAAGATAGCAGGCTCTGTAATACCTAGAAAGGCAGAAAGAGCAGCTGGGAAAGCAAGTGTTTTTAGTTTTGGATTTTTAGTTTTAACACCAACCGCAACAGTCGCAGCACCTTGAGCTGTCATAGCAGCTGTGATGATCGCGTTGAATGGGTTAGCATGGTCAGCAGCAAGCAATTGCACTTCAAGCAAGTTGAAGATGTGGTGCACACCTGACACGACGATCAATTGGTGAACCCCACCAATCAAGAAACCACCAAGACCAAATGGCAAGCTAAGGATCGCTTTTGTAGCGATAAGGATGTAGTTTTCAACGATGTGGAAGACTGGTCCGATAACAAAGAGTCCAAGGATAGACATGACCAAAAGTGTCACGAATGGCGTTACCAAGAGGTCAATCACATCTGGAACAACCTTGCGGACAGCTTTTTCAAATTTAGCTCCGACAACCCCGATGATGAAGGCTGGAAGAACGGAACCTTGCAAACCAACAACAGGAATGAAACCAAAGAAGTTCATAGCTGTTACTTCACCACCTTGAGCAACCGCCCAAGCATTTGGAAGTGAACCAGAAACAAGCATCATACCAAGAACGATACCAACGGCAGGATTTCCACCAAATACACGGAAGGTTGACCACACAACCAAACCTGGCAAGATGATGAAAGCTGTATCTGTCAAGATTTGTGTGTAAGTTGCAAAGTCTCCTGGAAGTGGCATTTCAAGAGCGTTGAAAAGACCACGCACACCCATGAAGAGACCTGTCGCTACGATAACTGGGATGATTGGAACAAAAACGTCACCGAAAGTACGGATAGCACGTTGGAACCAGTTCCCTTGTTTCGCAGCTTCTGCTTTCATGTCATCTTTAGAGGATGTTGGCAAACCAAGTGCAACAACTTCATCGTACATTTTGTTAACTGTACCTGTACCAAAGATGATTTGGTATTGACCTGAGTTAAAGAAAGCACCTTGAACTTTTTCCAAGTTCTCAATCACTTCTTTATTGATTTTTCCTTCATCTTTGACCATGACACGTAGACGAGTCGCACAGTGGGCAACACTGTTGACATTTTCACGTCCGCCCAAGGCATCGATGACTTTTTTTGCAATTTCCTGATTGTTCATTTGCAAAAATCTCCTTATATAACATTTTGTTCTTGTTTGAAAGCGATTTTATCCGCCCTTACGACTATTATTTTATCATGTTTTAGAAATATGTCAAGCGTTTTGCAGAAATTTGTTTTTACTTTTCTATTTTTATTTTAAACTGATATTTTTATGAGTATTCTTTAATTTTAATTCTAAAAATAAAAGATTTTCCCTTGATTTTAAAGGGTATTTCTAACTTATTTATTCAAAACAATATCTACCATTTATTCTAAGTTCTATTTTTATTTATGTCATACGTTTGACAGTTTTTTCTCTTTTTTAACATAAAAAACTTGATTTTTTAGTCGAAAACGGTTACTATTAAAAGTGATAAGATTTTTGGAGGAATGAAAGAATGGAATGGACAACCGAGCGTCGTTACAGACTTTATCAAGATTGGACGCAAGAAGAAATTCAACATATAAAGGAAAATATGGCACAATCTCCATGGCATACTCATTACCATATCGAGCCAAAAACAGGACTTCTCAACGACCCAAACGGCTTTTCTTACTTTGATGGGAAGTGGATTGTTTTTTATCAGAACTTCCCTTTTGGTGCAGCCCACGGTTTAAAATCTTGGGTGCAGCTTGAAAGTGATGATTTGGTTCACTTTAGAGAAACTGGAGTCAGAATTTTACCTGATACTCCATTAGATAGTCACGGTGCCTACTCTGGTTCTGCCATGCAGTTTGGTGATAACTTGTTCCTATTTTATACAGGAAATGTCCGCGATGAAAATTGGATCCGTCACCCATACCAGATTGGAGCTTTGATGGATAAAGAAGGCAAGATTACCAAGATTGACGAAATCTTGATTGACCAGCCAGCTGACTCTACTGACCACTTCCGCGATCCGCAAATTTTTAACTTCAAAGGTCAATACTATGCTATCGTCGGTGGACAGGACTTGGAGAAAAAAGGCTTCGTCCGTCTCTACAAGGCTGCCGATAATGACTACACAAACTGGCAAGCAGTTGGTGACCTTGATTTTGCTAACGACCGCACTGCCTATATGATGGAATGTCCAAACCTGGTCTTTGTAGGCGAGCAACCTATCCTTCTCTACTGCCCACAAGGATTGGATAAAGATGTTCTAGACTACGACAATATCTATCCAAATATGTATAAAATCGGGGCTTCCTTTGACCCAGAAAATGCTAAAATGGTAGACGTGTCTCAACTTCAAAACATGGATTACGGTTTCGAAGCCTATGCTACCCAAGCCTTCAACGCTCCTGACGGACGCGCTCTAGCAGTTAGCTGGCTTGGATTGCCAGATGTTTCTTACCCATCTGACCGTTTTGACCACCAAGGAACCTTCTCTTTGGTCAAGGAACTCACTATCAAAGACGGTAAACTCTACCAATACCCAGTCCCAGCTATCAAGGACCTTCGTACTTCTGAAGAAGCCTTCTCAAACCGTACTCAAACAAAGAACACTTACGAACTTGAACTCAACTTGGAAGCCAATAGCCAAAGCGAGATTGTCTTACTTGCTGATCAAGAAGGCAAGGGACTTTCAATCAACTTTGACCTTGTAAATGGTCAAGTGACAGTGGATCGTAGCCAGGCTGGTGAACAGTACGCTCAAGAATTTGGGACGACTCGTTCTTGCACAATCAATCATCAAGCTACTACTGCTACTATTTTTATCGACAAGTCTGTCTTTGAAATTTTTATCAATAAAGGAGAAAAAGTATTTTCTGGTCGTGTCTTCCCACATGCGAATCAAAATGGGATCCTCATCAAATCTGGAAACCCAACTGGAAGATACTATGAATTAGATTATGGTCGCAAAACTAACTGATGTCGCCAAACTTGCAGGTGTCAGCCCTACTACCGTTTCTCGGGTTATCAATAAAAAAGGCTATTTATCAGAAAAAACCATTCAAAAGGTCAATGAAGCCATGCGGGAATTGGGCTACAAACCCAACAACCTGGCTCGTAGTCTACAAGGAAAGTCCGCTAAGTTAATCGGTTTGATTTTCCCCAATATTTCCAATGTTTTCTATGCAGAATTGATTGATAAGCTGGAACACCAACTCTTCAAAAATGGTTACAAGACCATCATCTGCAATAGTGAGCATGATTCTGAAAAAGAACGTGAATATATCGAAATGTTGGAAGCCAATCAGGTGGACGGCATCATTTCTGGTAGTCACAACTTGGGAATTGAAGACTACAATCGTGTGACGGCACCGATTATTTCCTTCGACCGAAACCTATCACCAGATATCCCTGTCGTTTCCTCTGACAACTATGCTGGTGGGGTTCTTGCAGCCCAGACCTTGGTTAAGACAGGAGCCCAGTCTATCATCATGATTACAGGGAATGACAATTCTAATTCGCCGACTGGACTGCGCCACGCTGGTTTTGCTTCCATACTCCCAAAAGCTCCTATTATCAATGTTTCCAGTGACTTTTCTCCTGTCAGAAAAGAAATGGAAATCAAGAATATCTTGACTCGTCAAAAGCCAGATGCCATCTTTGCTTCGGATGATTTGACAGCTATTCTGGTCATTAAAATCGCTCAGGAACTGGGCATTTCTGTCCCAGAAGAGCTCAAGGTCATCGGCTATGATGGTACCTACTTTATCGAAAATTACTACCCTCAACTGGCTACTATCAAGCAACCCTTGGAAGAGATTGCCTGCCTCACTGTTGACCTCCTCTTGCAGAAGATCGAAGGCAAGGAAGTCGCGACAACAGGTTACTTCTTACCAGTTACTCTATTACCAGGAAAAAGTATTTAATACTCTTCGAAAATCTCTTCAAACCACGTCAGTGTCGCCTTACCGTAGATATGGTTACTGACTTCGTCAGTTCTATCCACAACCTCAAAACAGTGTTTTGAGCTGGCTTCGTCAGTCTTATCTACAACCTCAAAGCAGTGCTTTGAGCAACCTGCGGCTAGCTTCCTAATTTACTCTTTGATTTTCATTGAGTATAAGCACAAGAAAACTCAGACCGAATTCGTCTGAGTTTTTTATGATCTTAAGTTTTCTAGATAGCGCTGGGCTGTCTCTAAGTTAAAGGTTTTATCTGCGATGAGGCGCTCTACTAGGGGAGCAACCTCAGCCTCACTGGCACCTGCTAGAAGAGCTAGGGATTTGGCCTGCAATTTCATGTGACCTTGCTGGATCCCTTTACTCACCAAGGCTTTGAGGGCCGCAAAGTTTTGGGCGAGACCGATAGACACAATAATCTGAGCTAATTCTTTGGCAGAAGGATTTCCCAGTAGTTCGTGACTGAGAGCTACACGAGGGTTGAGGCCGATAGAGCCACCCTTGGTCGCCACAGGCATTGGCAGGGTCATCTGGCCGACCAATTCTTCTCTATCAACGTCCAGTGTCCATTGACTAAGACCTTGATAGCGGCCATCTCGACTGGCAAAGGCATGGGCCCCAGCTTCGATGGCACGCCAGTCATTTCCAGTGGCGATTAAAATGGCATCAATACCATTAAAAATCCCTTTATTATGGGTAGCAGCTCGGTAAGGATCAACCTGCGCAAACTGGCTAGCCAAAGCCATTTTCTCCGCAATTTCCCGTCCTTGATCCTTTTGACGGCTCAAGTAACGAAAGGCGATGCGGCAGCTTGCAGTCACCAGAGAATCGGTCGCGTAGTTGGACAGGATTCCCATGAGACTCTGTCCCTGACTGAGTTCTTCTAAGACTGGTTTCAAGGCTTCCAGCATGGTGTTGAGCATATTGGCTCCCATGGCTTCTTGGGTATCGACATGAAGATAGACGACTAGAAAGTCTGTTTCGCCTTTAATCTGCTCTACATGTAAATCACGCGCCCCTCCTCCACGTTTAACGATAGAAGGATAGGCTTGATTGGCAAGTTCCAAGAGCTCAGTCTTTTTGTTTGCAATCTTCTCTTGCGCTTGTTCAGGATTAGCAACTTGATAAAGAGCTACCTGCCCAATCATCTGACGCTTATGGACTTGTGCAGTAAAACCGCCTGCACGCTTGATGATTTTACTGGCATAGCTGGCCGCCGCAACCACTGACGGTTCTTCTGTCACATAGGGCACTGTGTATTCCTGACCATTGACAAGAACCTCTGGAACCAGCGAATAAGGCAGAGAAAAAGTTCCCACTACATTCTCACTAAGCTGGTCTGCCACAGTCACGCTAATCTGTTCATCCTGATTCAAACTCGCTTGCTTGTCAGGACTAAGGAGCGCCTGAGCTTGTAACAGCTCGAGGCGCTCATGGTATGATTTTTTAGAAAATCCATTCCAACTTATCTTCATTATTTTTCAACCTTGCTATAACGGCGTTGGTGGTCCACAATTTCAACCAAGGCATAGTCTTGATTTTCAAAACCTGCAAACTGGGCAGAGTTTGTTTCATCCAAGTCCACTTCCTCAAAGAAGATCTTTTCATAGTCGACGACAGATAGGACAGTACGTTGGTTGAGCTTGTTCAAGCGGTCTTTATCTAGATAAGCTTCATAACCTTCAACCAATTCACCACTGAAAAACTCAGCCACAGCACCACTTCCGTAACTATAAAGGGCAATTTTATCTCCAGCTTTCAGGCTCTCTGTATTTTCCAAGAGAGACAAGAGTCCTAGGAAGAGGGAACCTGTATAGATATTCCCTACCTTTTGACTGTAGAGAATAGACTGGTCAAAATGCTTTTGCAAGAGGTCTTTTTTCTCTTGAGGCAGGCTCTTATCCATGATTTTTTTCAAGCCTTTTAGCGCTAATTTAGGATAAGGCAAGTGGAAGCACACAGCCGCAAAATCATCTAAAGTAAGCTGGTAGCGTTTTTGGTATTCAAGCCAAGTCGTTTTCAAACTATCCAAATATTGTTGGGTAGAATAAACACCATTTACATAAGGGGTTGTTGAGTAATTTGGACGCCAGAAATCCATGATGTCACGAGTCTGAGCGACATTGTCATTATTAAAGGCCATAATGCGTGGATTTTGTGTAATCAACATAGCCACACTTCCAGCACCCTGAGTTGGTTCTCCTGGAGTTTCAATACCGTATTTGGCAATATCACTGGCAATGACCAAGACCTTGGACTCTGGAGAATTTTCTACATGCAATTTGGCATAATGGAGTGCAGCTGTTGCTCCATAGCAAGCTTCTTTAATCTCGAAACTACGAGCAAAAGGCTGAATGCCAAGCAAACCATGCACAAAGACGGCTGCAGCTTTACTCTGGTCAATTCCTGACTCGGTAGCCACGATGACCATATCAATTTCTTGTCTTTCTTGCTCAGTTAAAATAGAGTCACTAGCGCTGGCCGCCAAGGTCACGATATCTTCAGTTAGGGGCGCAATACTCAATTCTTCGAGTAAGAGTCCTTTGCTTAATTTTTCAGGGTCAATTCCCCTCGCTTCTGCTAAGTCTTGTAATTTCAAGACATATTGACTGGTCGCAAAACCAATCTTATCAATACCGATTGTCATATTTACCTCTGTTTTATCATTCATGTAAAAAATCGTTCATTACTATTTTATCACAAATAGCAGTAAAAGAGAGAAAAAAGACTTGATTCACCAAAGCAAGTCTCTTGTTAGTCTAACGATTTTGATGTTTTCGTAAGTAGGAATACAGTCTAAGAATCACTGTTCCACTAGCCATGCCAATAGAAATTACCAGAGCCAGCATGACAACCAAGGTTGCACTAGCAATGGCATGACTATAATCCCCCGTCACAAAAAAGGCAGTTGTCCGATAAGAAAGATAACCTGGAACCAAAGGTGCCAAGATGGCCAAGATAAAGACCACAGCAGGGGTCTTATAAAGAATACTTAGAATCTGGCTGATACAAGAACCGATAATAGCCGCAATGAAGGTAGCTACAATGATATTGGTTGGTTCCTTGAGCAAGAGATAGATTAGCCAGACAGCCATGCCCAAAATCCCTCCAGGTAAAAGCATAGAGCGTTTCACATTGAGTACGATTAAAAAAGTGATAATAGCAAGAAGACTTGCTACTGCTTGTAATAAAAAGGTTGTTAGTGTCATATTAGTTCATCAATACCAAGGCGACAGAAGTTCCTGCCCCTAAAGCAAGGGTAATGAGTAGGGATTCAAACATCTTACTCATACCAGAGTTTATGTGGTTGGTCATGATATCCCGAACCGCATTGGTCAAGGCAATACCTGGTACAAAAGGCATGACCGCACCAGCTATAATCAAATCTGCCGTTGAAGGAAAGCCTGTGTAGCGAGCCCAAAATTGGGCAATCATCCCAAAGACAAAAGCTCCAGCAAAGGCTATAACAAAAGGAATTCGGATAAACTTTTCCACATATAGGGAAAAGGCAAAACCAAATAAAGTAGCCACTCCTGCCCCGAGTGCGTCGTAGATATTTCCACTAAACATAACCGAAAAGAACGGAGCACTAAAGGTCGCAGCCAGAGTCACCTGCACCTTGGTATAGGGAAGCGGTTGAGCTTGCAAGACCGTCAATTGCTTGAAGGCTGTCTCTAAATCAATCTGCCCCTCAACCAGCTGACGAGAAATTTGGTTGACATCGCAGACTTTTTCGATGTTATAAGAAGAGGAGGTCACGCGCTTCATTCGCGAAATATTGGTATTTTCAATCGAGAAAAAGATAGCGGCAGGCATGGCAAGAACATTGCAATCCACAATCCCCTGCGAATGCGCAATACGAATCATAGTATCTTCTACACGATGAATCTCTGAACCACTTTTGAGAAGAATGGTTCCTGCTAGCATAATCACATCAATGACGGCATTTAATTCTTTTGATTCTTCCATGCTTGCCTCCTTTTATCAACTCCCTCTATTCTATCACAAATCTGGAGTCAAAAAAAATCTTTGCCATGAAATCATGACAAAGATTCGTTTAATCACGTGAATTTTCGTGGTTGCCTTCACTACTTGACTGATTAGTAGGTGCATTCCCTCGTTGATTTCCTTGTTGGTTCCCCTGACTTGGTGTTGTAGTAGAACCTTGGTTTCCACGTTGGACTGGTGCTGATGATGACGTTGACGGCGGTGTTTTTGGCTTGTAAATTGAAATCTTGACACGCGTCTTCGTCAAATCAACCTTTTCACCTGCTTTTGGACTCTGTTCAACGACTGTACCTTCAGCAGTTCCAGCAGGAGCTGTCGACACTTCTACAACTTCAATATTGGCTTCTTTAATACCGACAATTTGAACGAGATTGTTTTTAGTAAATTCAAGACTAGATCCTATATAACTTGGCATAGCAACGCTGGTTACTTTCTTAGCAACGGTTAAGGTAATCGTTGAGGCCTTGCTCAAATCATAGGTTGTTCCGGCAGCTGGACTCTGTCTGAGAACAGTTCCTGCTTCACTCTCACTTGATTCTTCTTCCTCGATCTTGATGAGATTTTCAGGAACCTTCTTCTGCTTGAGTTCCGCGATAACATCTGTCGATTTACGGCCGATATAGTTACTCAATTGGAAAGATTGCTTGCCTGATGAGACAACCAAATTGATTTTCGTTCCTTCTTTTCGACCAGTCCCAGCGCTAGGATCTGTACGGATAATCCGCCCTTCTTCCACCTTTTCACTAGCCTCTGATTTCTCCTCGCCAATCTCAAAATTGGCTTTCTTGAGCGTTTCCTTGGCTTCCGCAACTGTCTGACCTGCCACATCTGGAATGGCAATGGTTGCAGGAGTTCTGGATAAAATCCAAATAAGAGAAGCTGCTACCAATACAATGCTGGCCAACAAAATCATATAGCGAACTCTAAATTTCCGTTTCTTAACAGGCTTGCTTGAATAATTGTCTTCTGAAACCTGCTGACTCGGCTTCGCAGTCTGTGGCTTCGGACTTTGTGTTTGCACCTTAGGAATCGAGGTCAAGGTACTCTGGGATACTTTTGGTAGAGTCTTGGTGTCCGCCTTAGTCGCATCGTCAAAGACCAGCTTTGGTTCATTACGACGATTATAAGATAAACTACTCGACAAGTCCACATACATTTCAGCTACTGATTTGTAGCGATCTGTCAATTTCTTAGCAGTTGCCTTAATAACAACATTTTCCAAAGCCTGAGGCACAGATGGATTTTCAGCTATAACCGATGGCAATGGTTTCTGGAAATGCTGGAGGGCGATGGTCACCGCGCTATCCCCATCATAAGGGATATGGCCTGTCAGCATCTCATAGAAAATAATCCCCATGGCATAGATATCACTCTGTACAGTCGCCTTCGAACCACGCGCCTGCTCAGGTGACAAGTAATGAACTGAGCCCAGCATAGAGTTAGTCTGAGTCAGACTCGTCTCTGCAAAGGCTACTGCAATCCCAAAGTCTGTAACCTTGGCAGTCCCATCTGGTGTCAAGAGGATATTTTGAGGTTTTAAGTCCCTGTGAACAATTCCTCTGGTATGGGCCAAACGCATGGCTAGGAGGATTTGTCCCATAATACGGACGGCTTCTTCATTAGAAAGAGGATAGTGTTCCTTGATATAACGTTTGAGGTCTAGTCCAGCAACATACTCCATTGCAAGATACTGTTGACCGTCTTCCTCACCAATATCTGTTATCCGAACGATATGAGGATGGTCTAGATCTGCCATAGCTCTCGCTTCACGCTGAAAACGAGCTACAGCTATCGGGTCCGTCTGGTAGTTGGTCCTCAGGACCTTCACTGCCACTTCTTCTCCGTCTAGAATTAAATCCTTGGCCAAATAGACATCTGCCATGCCTCCTCGGCCAATCTGTTTCACAATCCGATAGCGTCCGGCAAAAATCTTGCCGATTTGGATCATTCTGCATCCTCCTCGTTCATAGAAACAAGGGCAACCGTAATGTTGTCTAAACCTCCTGCATTGTTAGCAAAACGCACGAGCGTCGCTGTTTTATCTGCCAAAGGAATATCACTGGTTACAATATCACAAATCTCACTGCCTGAAATCATGTTGGTCAAACCATCACTATTGAGCAAGAGATAGTCTCCTGACTCAAGAGTAATTATTCCAAAATCAGGTTGAACTTCATCTTTTTGACCGATAGACTGGGTAATAATATTTTTCTGTGGATGGCTAGCTGCTTCTTCTGGCGTCAATTGGCCAGCCTTGAGTAATTCATTGACCAAGGAATGATCGCTAGTTAACTGGTGGTATTCTTCTCCACGAATCAAACCGATACGAGAATCACCAATGTGGGCATAGATAGCCTGATTGCCAATAATAGCAACAGCTTCTAGAGTTGTTCCCATTCCTTTATAGGCATCATCTTGTCCAAGTTGGTGAATCTTTTGATTTTCAATTTCTAGGTAATTGCCGAACCATTCACGCACTTCATTGACTGTATCGATCTGGGTATCAACCCAAGCTATACCTAGGTCTGTTACTGCCATTTCACTAGCAATATTTCCTGCGCGATGACCTCCCATCCCATCAGCTAAAATAATCATGGTACGCCCAGCTCTATTGACATAGTGGTTGACATAGTCTTGGTTATTTGTTCGTTTCTGACCAACATCTGTTAATAATGAAATTTCCATGTGTCAGTTCCTTCCTAATCTGATATCTTGCGAAATTGACTGATGAAGAATCCATCACTTCCATACAATTCAGGTGTAATGAGGATACAGCCGTCTTTCATGATATCCTTACATTCATGTTCTAGTTTTACCTGCTCGAACTCAGGATGACTTTCTAAAAACGCTTCAACGACTTGAAAATTCTCCTCTGAGACAATAGTACAGGTACTATAAGTTATTATACCACCTTTGCCTAGTGTTTGACAAACACTACCTAATATTTCTAGCTGAATTTCCTGTAAGGACGCGAAATCTGCCGTTTCTTTATTGTATTTGATGTCTGGTTTTCGGCGCAAAAGACCGATTCCTGAACAGGGAGCATCTACCAAAATCTTATCAAAAGAAGCCTGACCAAAAAACTCATGCACCTTTCTGGCATCCAATTTTTGCGTTTGAACCCGATCTGCAACTCCCAGACGTTGAGCATTTTCTTGGATTAAGTCCAACTTGTGATCGTACAAGTCCAGAGCAGTAACCTGACCTGTCGTGAGATAAGAAGCTATATGGGCTGTTTTCCCACCCGGAGCCGCACAGGCATCAAGCACTCGCTCATCTCCCTGCAAATTCAAAGTTGGCGCAACCAGCTGACTGGACTCGTCTTGGATAGTAATGGCTCCATCCGCAAACAAATCATGGCCTGCAAAATGCCCTTGCTCCTTAACCAGACCAGAAGGAGACAAGGATGAATCACTGGCCTCCAACAAGGCTTGTATTTCCTCTTTTCGTCCTAGATCTGTTACACGAATGCTGGCCTTGTTACGCACCAAGAGACTTTCAAAAATAGCCTTCGCTCGCTCCTCTCCGTATTCTTCCTTAAGTTTAGACACAAGCCACACTGGGAGAGAATAGGCAATGGAATCACGCTTGTTTTTTCGCTTGATGCTGGCAATATCTGGCCAGCCTTCACGCAGAATACGACGAAGGACGGCATTGACTAATTTTTCACTGCTTTTTTTACGGAATTTAGCCAATTCCACCGCTTCATTAACCACAGCATGGTCTGGAATTTTGTCCAAATAGCGGAGCTGGTAGGCACTCATAAGAAGCAGAACATAGAGCCAGCTGTCTAACTGGTCTCTGTCTTCGATAAAGTGGGATAGGTACCATTCCAGAGTCAGTTTACGGGCTACCGTTCCATAAACCAGCTCGGTCACCAAGCCCTTGTCTGCTACAGAAAGTTGGCTTCCCTTGAGATACTTATTTAAGGCAATATTTGAGTATGCTTGATTGATAAAGACATCCTCTAGCACTGCCAAAGCTAGACTTCTAGCCGTTTCTACTTTAGTCACCAAATCCTTCTCCTACTGTCAATGTCCGTCCAACACCGTTGAGGAAGGAAGCAATGTCCATCTTAGGTTTACCAGCTGGCTGAACTTGTTTGAGGGATAGAGCTCCTTCAGCCGTTGCGACAATCAATTCTTTCTTGCCGATAGAGAGAATCTCTCCTGGATTTCCCTGACCATCTACTGGTAGGGCTTCATAAATCTTAAAGCGGTCTCCCTTAAGGAAAGTATGGGCAACAGGCCACGGGTTCAACCCACGGATTTGGTTGAAAAGTTGACGATTGCTTTTATTCCAGTCCAGTTTTTCTTCCTCTGGCTTGATATTTGGCGAGAAAGTGACCTGACTTGGATCCTGCGATTCAGGTTTGATATCACCAGCAATATAGGCAGGTAGAGTATCCAAAAGCAAATCACGACCTACAAGAGCTAATTTCTCGAACAAGGTTCCAACATTATCCTCATCTGTTACAGGGATGCTGCGACGAGAAATCATATCTCCTGCATCCATTTCCTTAACCATCTCCATAATGGTCACACCTGCTTCCTCATCTCCTTGAATCAAGGCATAATGGATAGGCGCACCACCACGGTGTTTTGGAAGGAGGGAAGCGTGAACATTGACCGCAAAATCCATGCTATCAAGGAGTTTACTTGGGAGAAACTGCCCAAAAGCAGCAGTCACAATTCCATCTGCTCCTAAATTCATAATAGCTTCCATCTCTGGACTTCCAGATAATTTTTCAGGTTGGTAGATAGGAAGTCCCGCTTCCTTGGCAGCCTGCTTGACTGGAGTTTCTTGGATCACTTTTTTACGCCCAACAGCACGGTCTGGCTGGGTCACAACGGCTAGAATCTCATAGCGATCATCTGTCAAAAGTCCTTTTAAGACAGTTGCTGAAAAGTCGGGTGTCCCCATAAAGATTAGTTTTGTCATATCTTCTCCTTCTTATAAAAATTGCTGTGGCTCATGGTCAATGCTGAGACGGAGCTCACTATTTTCCCGTTCTTGAGTCAAAGCCAGAACCTGATTTAGAGTCGGCCCCAGTTCATCTTCTAAACGGTATTTAATCAAAATCTGATAATGATAGAGGTTGTGGGTACGGGCAATGGGTTTGGGCGTTGGCCCAAGAATGTTACTGGTCTCTGACAAGCCTGACCGCAAAATGTTCATAACTTCATAGGCACGTTTGACCACCTCTTCTTCCTTCTTATGAGAAAGGGTAATACCAATGGTGAAATAGTAAGGTGGATAACCAAGTTGTCGTCTGATTCCCATTTCATAGGCATAAAAGCCTTCGTAGTCCTGATCCTTAGCAAATCTTATAGCATAATGCTGCGGATTGTAGGACTGAATCAAAACCTGACCAGCTTTTTCAGCACGGCCTGCACGGCCTGCCACCTGAGTCAAGAGCTGGAAGGTTCTCTCAGAAGAACGGAAATCAGGCAAATTCAAGGCCGTATCCGCATTGAGCACTCCGACTAGGGTCACATTGGGAAAATCCAATCCCTTGGCAATCATCTGAGTACCTAGTAAAATATCCGCTTCCCCTTGTCCAAACTGGTCAAGCAGGGTTTGATGACTGCCTTTCTTGCGCGTCGTGTCCACATCCATCCGCAAAATGCGGGCCTGCGGAAAGAGTTCTGCCAGCTCATCATAAGCCTTCTGTGTCCCTGTCCCATAGTAACGAATACTTCGGCTCTTACAGTTAGGACAGACCTGAGGAATATCCTTCGAAAAGCCACAATAATGGCAGTTCATGGTCTTGGTATCCATGTGCAAGGTCAAGGAAATGTCACAGTTGGGACAAGTATCCACGGTCCCACACTCTCGACACATAACAAAGCTAGAATACCCCCGACGATTGAGCATGAGAACCACCTGCTCTTTTTTAGCCAGACGGTCTTGGATGGCTTCTAGCAAAGGGGGTGTAAAGTTTGATGTCTCGTTTTGTCCGATATAGTCCCGAAAATCAATCACTTGAACCTCAGGGATCCTAGCTAAAGGATTGGCTCGTTGGGTCAGACGTAAATGTTGATAAACGCCTTTTCCAGCCCGTGCACGGCTTTCCAGACTTGGTGTCGCAGACCCAAGAACTAGGGCTGCTTGATTATATTTGGCCCGTAAAATGGCGACCTCTCTGGCATGGTAACGGGGATTACTGTCCTGCTTATAAGTCGCTTCGTGCTCCTCATCGATAATCATAACACCCAGATTTTTCAGCGGAGCAAAGATGGCAGATCTGGCACCAACAACAACTTGTGCATCGCCGCGTTCCACCTTGCGCCATTCATCATACTTTTCACCATTAGACAAGCCTGAGTGAAGAATGGCCACTTTCTCACCAAATCGAGCAATAAAACGCTCCGTCATTTGTGGAGTCAAGGAAATCTCAGGAACCAGCAAAATAGCTGTCTTGCCCTTGTCCAAAGCTCCTTGGATAATCTGCAAGTAAACTTCTGTCTTCCCACTTCCTGTAATCCCTTGAAGGAGGAAGGGAGCCTGGTGACTACCAATCGCACTGACCACCGCATCACGCGCCTGTCTTTGCTCTGGATTCAACTCCAAAGGCTGACTTGCCTCAATGCCTTCAAAATAAGCAGCCGAGCGTTGAACTTCCTTTTGAACTATGGTCACAGCACCTTGTTCCACAAAGAAGTTAACTTGCTCCCTCGAATAGAACTCTAGCAAACTAGCCAAGGAAGCACTCTCAGGATGAGAAAGCAAATAGTCTCTCAGTTCTAACTTTTTCTTGGCGCGTGTAGAAATCTCTACACTTTCTAATTGAGCAAGGTCTACCTCATACCAAGACTGGGTCTTGACCTTCTTTTGATCAATCGCCTGATATTCTAGACCAAGCAAGCCTTTTCTAGTCAAACGCATCATTTCAGCTTGCTTACCTAAATCCAGAGAAGAAAAGGCAAGCGAATCTTCTGAACCAAACAGACGATCTCGGTCTTCCTGACTCAGACCTTCCTTAGGATAGAGAATTTTGTCATAGCTGGAGTTCAGAAACCCTGGTAACATAGCCTTGAGGATGGAGATCTTGTAGGAGAAGACAGATTTGCGTAACTCCTCAGCCAACCAGAGTTGTTCTTGCGTGAGAACAGGAGAAAAATCTAACACCTCGACAATATCTTTTAAATCTTGCTCCATCTCTTCTTCATCTGGTTGGGACTCCAAACCAAGAACAATCCCTTGAATCAGGCGATTAGCCTTACCAAAAGGCACATGAACCCGCATCCCAACTTCCAGCATTCCCTCAAATTCCTCCGGAATCCTGTAACTATAGGGCTGGTCCGTCTGCATCAAGGGAACATCTACGATAATCTTAGCTATAGCCATCTTTTCACCTCCTCCTTGTCAGTACATTCTTGCAATAGAAAAAATAAGATTGAGTCCCCCCAACCTTAAATTTTTTCACCATCTTCTTTTTCTTTAGCGATTTGCTCTTTGATTTTCTTTTCTTCTTCTTCTTTGCGGCGTTTTTCTTCTTCGATACGGCGACGCACTGCTTCACGTTTTCCTTCTGGATCTGGGTGAATGGTTACGTTTCCTGATTCGATTTCTTCTAAAGCGCGAAGAGTTGATTTTTCAGATTTGAAACCTTGAGTTGCTGGCGCACCTGCTTCCAATTCGTGGGCACGTTTTGCTTCCAAGATTACGAGTGAATATTTTGAAGGAACCTTGTCAAGCAAGGTATCAATAGAGGGTTTTAACATCATTTGCTTATACCTATTTTCTAAATTTTATCGAGTAGTTGGAGATTTTGGCAACATCTCCTGATAGTGACCAATAACACGATCCACACGGAAGTGCTCTGCTTCGATCACACGTTTGACACGTTCAGCAGCTAGGGGCACCTGATCGTTGACAATCGCATAATCATACTCACGCATAAGCGCAATTTCTTCCTTGGCTTTTTCGATTCGTTGGGCAATCACTTCAGCACTGTCTGTTCCACGACCTACCAAACGATCTTGCAATTCATCCAAATCTGGTGGTGTCAGAAAGACAAAGACAGCATCTGGAACCTTTTTCTTGACCTGAAGAGCACCCTGAACTTCAATTTCAAGGAAAACATCGATTCCCTTGTCCAAGGTTTCATTGACATAGGTCAGAGGAGTTCCATAGTAGTTGCCGACATATTCTGCGTATTCCAACATCTGCCCTTGACGAATCAGCTCTTCAAACTCTTCGCGAGTACGGAAGAAATAGTCAACACCGTCCACTTCTCCAGGACGTTGTGCGCGTGTCGTCATCGATACAGAGTATTGAAATTGGTTTTCAGAACTCTCAAAAATCTCTCTTCTAACCGTTCCTTTGCCAACCCCTGAAGGACCAGAAAAAACGATTAGTAAGCCTCGGTCTGCCATTGTGTCTCCTTTTAGTCAGTCTGTGAAATAACATTTCTATAGAATAATGGCAAAAAGCCAGATTATCCTTTACAGTCTTTCTATCTAGTGTAACAAAAAAGCAGTAATTTTTCAACTGCTCTTTCTTATTTATTTAGCATAATCTACTGCACGAAGCTCGCGAATCACGGTTACCTTGATATTTCCTGGGTAATCGAGATTGTTTTCAATTTTCTCACGAACTTTATGAGCCAAGATTGTGACTTTGTCGTCCTTGATTTGTCCTGGATTGACCATGATACGGATTTCACGTCCTGCTTGAAGGGCAAAACTAGTTTGTACTCCTTCAAAGCCATTCGCAATTTCTTCCAAATCATGAAGACGCTTGATGTAGCTTTCAAGAGACTCACTACGAGCACCTGGACGGGCTGCGCTCAAGGCATCTGCCGCAGCGACGATAACTGCAATGACACTTTCAGCTTCAACATCGCCGTGGTGGCTAGCAATCGTATTGACCACAACCGGATGTTCCTTATATTTACGAGCCAATTCCATACCGATTTCAACGTGGCTACCTTCAACCTCGCGGTCAATAGCTTTCCCAATATCGTGAAGGAATCCAGCACGACGGGCAAGAGCCGCATTTTCACCAAGTTCGCTCGCCATGATACCAGCCAACTTAGCAACCTCAATCGAATGACGTAAGACATTTTGTCCATATGAAGTACGGAACTGCAATCGACCCATGATTTTCATCAAGTCTGGATGAAGGTTTGGCGCACCAATCTCATAAGCTGCTGCCTCACCGTATTCACGGATCTTATTGTCAATCTCTTGACGGTTTTTCTCAACCAACTCTTCGATGCGAGCTGGGTGGATACGACCATCTTTGAGCAACATTTCCATAGTCATACGGGCAATCTCACGACGAATCGGATCAAATCCTGACAAGGTCACCACTTCTGGTGTATCGTCGATAATCACATCGACCCCTGTTAAACTTTCAAAGGTACGAATGTTACGACCTTCACGACCAATAATGCGTCCCTTCATAGTATCGTCTGGCAGGTGAACCGTTGAGTTTGTTGACTCTGCTACATATTCTCCAGCGATACGTTGCATGGCTTGAACCAGGATATCCTTGGCCATTTTGTCAGAACGTTCCTTGACCTCTTGCTCAGCTTCGCGAATACGACTGGCAATCTCCTTGGTTAAGTTTTCCTCTGTCTGAGCTAGGATAATATCTCGTGCTTCTGCCTGAGACAGAGCACCAATACGCTCTAGTTCTGCTTCTTTTTGTCTTTCGACTTCCTCTAATTGCTCTTCACGCGCATCAAGGTTTTTCGCTCTATCAGAAATACTTTGTTCTTTTTGTTCAAGTGTTTGTTCTTTACTCGTCAAATTGTCGTCCTTACGATCGAGGCTAGTAGCTCTCTCGGTCAAACGACTTTCGATTTGTTTGAGTTCTTGACGTTCTGATTTGAATTCAGCGTCCACTTCTTCACGGTATTTTCTGGCTTCTTCTTTGGCCTCCAATAGTGCTTCTTTTTTAAGAGACTTGCTTTCACGCTTGGCTTCATTAACAAGTAAATCTGCTTCACGCTCAGCTTGTCCACGTAAATTAGTTGCTTCTTGTTCAGCATTTAAAAGCATCAACTCTGCAGCTTCCTGAGATGATTTCATCTTGGCTGAGATGCTGACATATCCAATGACTAAACCAATGATGACGGCAAAAACAGCAATCGCAAGCGACATGATTTCCATGTTTTTACCTCATTTTATTGTTATTCCGAATGACATACATTCTTTTACATTCTACCATAAAAAAGTGATTTTCACAAACCTAAAATAGAATATGTTTTGGGGAATTTGGAGTTTAAATACCTATAATTTATTGGCGCAATCTCTATTTCTTAGAAATCGTAGTTTAGTAAAGATTTGAGAAAAAGCCTACTTCGCAGTAGACTTAGTAATGATCTTTAAAGGACAAGAAAGCCACGCTATCTCCATCAATCATATAAATCAAGCGATTTTCTGCATCAATACGCCGTGACCAGGCTCCTTGGTAGTCATACTTGAGTGGTTCTGGTTTACCTATTCCTGTAAATGGATTGCGTTGAATATCCTTGATTAGTTTGTTGATTCTTTTTAACGTTTTCTTATCCTGATTTTGCCAGTAGCAATAATCTGCCCACGCATCTTCTGTAAACTTGAGTAGCATTCCTCACTCCTCAATAACATGGACTTGAGTGCTTCCAGCACGGACTTGAGCCATTCCTCGCAAAATCTTGTCTGATAACTCCTTATTTTGAGCGATTCTCAGGGTTTCCTGAATACTATCCCACTCGCTCTTTGAAAGAACTACAATGTCCTCGTCTGGATTTTTATTGACCACCGTCAAAGGCTCAAATTCATCATTTACCTTTTTCATGTAGTCTTTTAAATGATTTCGGAATGTTGAGTAAAGAACTGCTTCCATAACCATACCTCGTTTTACCTCTTTTCCACTATTATACACAAAAAGAAAGAAATTGTCAGGAACTTGTACAATATTTTCTTTTCTATCTATTTATACTCAATGAAAATCAAAGAGCAAACTAGGAAACTAGTCGCAGGCTGCTCAAAACACCGTTTTGAGGTTGTGGATAGAACTGACGAAGTTAGTAACCATACCTACGGCAAGGCGACGTTGACGTGGTTTGAAGAGATTTTCGAAGAGTATTATTCGTAAAAAATCTCAAAAAGCCTACCTTTCAGTAGACTTAGTTTGTTTCTATTCTAATGGGTACTCTTCCAAAATTCTGTTCTGCTATACTTGGATTCCCCAGTTGGTAAATCTGGTCTGCCTTTTGGGTCATAGTATCCCAAGGCTCTTTGCCAATTCTGCTGACTAGATGGATCTGCCCTTTCAGAGACTTGAGATGTTGTCTGCCTTTTTTGGTAAAGCCAAGGACATGGATGGCTTCTGGCAAGAAACTTTCTCTAGCCTGCACCAAGATATAGGTCAAGAGGCGTCTGACACGCGCCTTGGTATAACGCTTGGTGGCAACCGCTTCGACTAATTCTTCCACAGACTGGGCTGTTTTAATAGTTTCCTTAATACGCACTGCCATTTCTTGATTGACCTGATAGATGGTGGTTAGGTCTGGATTTGACAAGATCTGATAGCGGAGCAAAGGAAAATAGTCTTCCCAGATCACCTTACTTGCCTGCTCAAATAGGGCAACAGAAGGCATAAAGCGTTCTAAGAAATCTTTTTCTGATTGATGCTGACGCAGAGCTGTCGCCGAGGCAAAGTCCACATCCTTGTCCACTGAATGATAACCTGCCCCCTGACGCTGAATCGGATGAAGTCTGATGTTGCGTCCCGCAACCGCCTTGGCATAAGCAAGAGCAAGGACATGATTGGGCGTATTGCCTGAAAAATCAAGACCTGCAAATTCCTTCCACATGGCCTGGGTCTTCTGGGGATAGGAAAGGGAATCAGGCAGATTTTCCACAAATTTCTCCATCTCAGCACCTTGCTCTGTGTATAAGTCAGCAATTTTCTGGTAATCCATAGCTTCTTCTGTTCCAAAGGATAGAGTATCAATGCCCAAGCGAGCCAAGATATCCACAGCTCCTTGGCCAAAAAAATCCGCAGCCTGAACACTGACTAAAAAGGGCAATTCCACTACCAGATCCGCTCCATTCTCCAGCGCCATCTGAGCCCGTGTCCACTTGTCCACAATAGCAGGCTCTCCTCTCTGCATGAAATTTCCTGACATGGCAACAATTTTCAGTCCCTCAGCCTGCTCCAGCAGGTATTTGTGCCCATTATGAAAAGGATTGAACTCCGCGATAATACCTGTGATGGTCATGCTAATCTCCTACTTCTGCGCCACAAAAAACCAACGGGTACTAGTTTCTGTTGGCTCCTTGTCCTCAAAGTCCGCATAAAGTTTGAAGGACTTGAATCCAGCCTGTTCCAGCAAGATATCATAGGTCAAGACCTCATAGGTCCGCTCCTCATGAACTTCATCGTGGCGACTAAAGGAACCTTCCGCTTCCTTGATAAAGAAGGTCAACTCATGCACGATGGAGTGAGGAGCTTCGTCCTCATAGGTGTCCCAGAGCATGGCGAAGTCTTCCGCATTTTCATGGTAGGAATAGCCTGGAAAAACTTCATCCGTCTGGTAAGTCGAATGCACATCAAAAATGAAAACCCCATCTTCATTGAGGGCATTATACACTTCCTTAAAGACGTCCCCTACTTCCACCTCATCCTGCATGTAGCAGATTGAGTCCGAGTAACACGTGACAAAATCATATTGACCTGCCTTGGACAAATCCAGCATATTGCCTTCAATAAAATCAATCTTTTGCTTGGCGGAAGCAGCTCTCTTCTCAGCAATCTTCAGCATATCCGCGCTCAAGTCAAGTCCAGTCACATCAAAACCAGCCTGAGAGAAGCGCACCGATTGAATTCCTGTCCCACAAGCCAATTCCAAGAGTTTCTTTCTCTCCTTGGTCTTAGGCAAATGACGTAGCGAAAAATCCGTCCATTTATCGTATAAACTATCATCCATGACCGCATCATAGACCGCCGCAAAGGTTTCATAAGTTACCATAATCATGATACAAAGAGCCTCCATGGCAAACACCACTCGCTCTTTACCTTTCCATCAATTTCTTCTAAAATAAGCAAATAAAACCCAGTTGACTGCAACTGAGTTCGTCTTCTAAGCAAGAGTTTCTGAAATATCTACTGAGTCTGCCTCATGCCATAGCTTCTCTAGGTTATAGTGGGCACGCATTTCTTCTGAGAAGATATGCACAACGACAGCACCAAGGTCCAGCAAGACCCAGCCTCCAGCTGCATCGCCTTCAACATGGCTACCTTTAAAGCCTGCATCGGCTACTTTTTCACGGATATTATCAGCGATAGCGTCCAACTGACGGCTATTCATCGAGCTAGTGATGACAAAGTAGTCCGTCACACTAGTCAAATCTTGTACATCAAGTGCGAGGATATCCTCCGCACGTTTCTCATCAGCCGCTTTCACGACTAGTTCTAGTAATTCTTTTTCGTTCATTTAGTCCTCTTTCTAGAAAATATGTTTGTAATCTAGGACATCTGCAAAGCGCTCCTCCCAAATGTCCTCATAAAATTCATTAATCGTTTCTGCTGGAATGTCATCCCCATCAAACGTTGTGCAAGTTCCTTCTGGAATAATAAGCTGATAGCCATATTCAAAGGCAACCTTAACAGAGGTATCCACACAATATTCTGTCTGCATACCACATAAAACTAATTTTTCAATCCCCTGTTTATCCAAGTATTCTTTTAAACCAGTTTCTTTGAAAATACTGTTATACTTCTTCTGAAAGACCTTTTCATTAGGTTTTCGACTTAAAAGCTCAGATAACTGCCAATCTTCTGATGTTTGAGCTTCAGAGTTCTCAATATGTTGAACATAAATAATTTCGATATTCTTACTTCTAGCCTGGTTTTGTAAATAAGAAATTTTTTCCAATAGACTATTTGACTGAAAACCGGTTTCCACTAAAATATTCTGAACATCAATGATTATAAAAGCCGTCTTCATTTAGTCCTCTTTCAAATAGTGCACAAAGGCGTTATAGGTTTCAAGGGTTTGGGGATAGATGGGGAATCCCTGATAAGCTAGATGCTCCACAGTACGAGCTGTTTCGTAGGCCACTGCCTTATTGAGCGATAGCTCAGCAATTTCACGCGCCACATCCACACCTGGAAAGGCACGATTGTGCTCGATATAGTCTGCGACGTAGATGACCTTGTCTAAGTCTGTCATCTGACCAGCCCCGACTGTATGGATTTCAATGGCTCGCAGGATTTCTGAATTATGCAAATCCAAATCTTCCTGAATTTTGTAAATGCCAACCATTCCATGCCAGACATTATTGCCCCAGTTTTTGAGGTCAGAATCCAGTTGATAACGGTCAATTAATTCAAGAAATTCCTGATCTGACAGCTTTTTAGCGTAGTCATGAAGAAGACCTGCTAGACCAGCTTTCTCAGTATCCACACCAAATCGCTGGGCCAGTTCTATAGCTGCACGCTCCACACCCAAGCAATGGGTTAAGCGTTTTTCGGGTAGAAGCTCTGCCATTTTTTCCAACAAAGCCTCGCGAGAGCAGTTGATATAGTCTTGATAGGACATCAGTAGAGCCCCTCCTTCTCGATGTAGTCCAGCACAGGCTGAGGCAGGAGAAAGTTGGGTTTTCGACCTTGGGCAAGGAAGTCACGCACCATGCTGGATGAGATATCCATGAGAGGCACATCCACCCAGATAACTGGATAGGAAGTCCCTGCCTTGTAGCGTGGGCGCTGAACTCCCACAAACTGAACCATATCTACCAGTTCATCAATTCGGTACCACTTAGGCAGATAGTCCACCATATCGGCACCGATGATAAAGTAATAATCCGTATCTGGATTCTTCTCTGTTAAAATCTTCATAGTGTCGTAGGTATAGGAAATGCCCTTGCGCTCCAACTCGATGGTTTCAATGGCTAGGCCTTCAATCCCCTCAATCGCCAACTCAAGCATCTTAAGACGGTGATGTTCAGGGATGGTTTCCTTTTTATCTACATGAGGAGGTTGGTATTCAGGCATAAGCAAAACCTGGTCCAATCCCAACTGTTGCCGTACTTGGTCTGCAACGATCAGATGGGCATTGTGAACAGGGTTAAAATTCCCCCCTAAAATCCCGACTTGTTTGCGTTTTTTCTCCTTGATTTCTGGCTCCAACTCTACCTTGGTAAAGGGAGTCAATAGTTCGATTGCCATAGGCTAGTCTCCTTTATTTCTCTGTAAAAACAGTTGTTTGGAGTAGGTTTTTAGATTTCTTTAACTTTTTTAGAAATCTTGCGATTTTCTTTCTTACTGGATTGTTTAAACAAAATCAAGATGCGTCCGATTTTTTGGACTGTGTCCACACCGATCTCTTCTTCCAAAATTTCAGCTACTTCGTGGATATTTTCATCGGTGTTTTGCAAAAGAGTCACCTTGATCAATTCACGGGCGTCAAGTGCCTGACGGACGCTGGTTTTGATTTGATCGTTGAGTCCATTTTTTCCGATTTGGATGATGGGTTTGAGGGTATGTGCCTGGCTGTTGAGGAAGGCACGTTGTTTTGATGTTAATGACATAATTTCTTCCTTGTTTTTTTGATAGTTATTTTAGGTGGTGAGGGACGGTCGGAACTAATTTTCCAAAGACTCTCATCTTTGAAAAATGGATTTCCTGACCTCACAATTGAGCCTTGGTCTCAATTGTGCCCCTTGCCAATCTACAGATTGGCAAGACACCACGGCAATAACTATCGCTATATGAGCTCACTTTGTTCGCTCAGCGATTTTGTTTTAAATAATTGCTTTTCGTGTGACGACGGCGACGCCTTCTGGTGCCCAGACGGCGACTTTGACGGTGCCTGTTACGCGGATCCAGCCTAGGCCTGAGATGACTAGGTCTGTCTTATCCTTGATGTTAAATACATGCTCAACCAGTTTAGGAAAATCTTCTTTTTCCTTGCTATTTGGTGGTGTCAGAAGGCTTCCAAGGTGCTTGTCGTAAAAGGCACTAGCTCCTTCAAGCTTAGTACGATGCAATTTGAGTTCATTGTCAAAGAAGGCTGTGAAACCTTGCTTTTCTCCTGCAATGAAGTCAAAGCGTCCCAAACCGCCTAAAAACAGGGTTTGCTCAGGATTAAGCTGATAGGTTTTTGGCTTGATTTCCTTTTTAGGGCTAACATACTTGAGATTTTTGGCAGTCAAATAGTGGGCCATCTGGTGGCGGTGGATGATTCCTGGTGTATCGTAGATATAAGATCCGTCATCAAGCGGAATCTCAATCTTGTCCAAGGTTGTCCCTGGAAAGCGTGAAGTCGTAATGACATTCTGGTCACCAGTGATTTCTTGGATAATAGCATTGATAAGAGTTGATTTTCCAACATTGGTCACACCGACCACATAGACATCACGACCCTTACGGTAGTGTTCAATCTTGTCAATGACTTCCTTAATGGCATGTTTGTTTTGTGCCGAAGTCAGGACGACATCCACAGGACGAAGCCCTTCTTCGTGGGCACGCTCCATCAGCCACTGGCTAATCTTACCTGGTTTTACTGACTTGGGCAAGATATCTTTTTTATTCCCGATCAAGAGGACATCATTGCCCGAGACAAAACGTGGTAAACCTGGGATAACAGAGCCATTAAAGTCAAAGATATCAATGACATTGACCACTAAGGCATCACTGTCTCCCACCTCGTGCAAGAGTTTGAGGAAATCATCATCCGTCAACTGGACATCTGTAATTTCATTGTAGTGGCGGAGACGGAAACAGCGTTGGCAATAGACTTCACCAGTCTCCAAACCTTTTTCAAGTGCCGACTGGGGGGTAAAGCCAAGACCAGTCTTGTCTGTCGTCTGAATGGTTACTCCACAACCAATACAGAGAATTTCTTCCATAGTTAAATTCCTTTTTTATATGTAATCGGTCCGTACTTTTCAGTGATTTTTCGCATCACACGACGCTCACGAGCTCGGTTAATCTGCGTTTTGATCGAGTCATGTTGAACCAAGGGTTTGACTAAAATCGAGCGAATGCCTGCACGGTGGGCTGCTCGTATATCTGTCATGAGCTGGTCACCGACCATGACCACTTCGCTTTTCTCATAGTGGAATTCCTTCATGGCACGATCAATCCCAAATGTGAAGGGCTTCAGAGCCCAATAAACGTAATCAATTCCAAACTTCTCAACTGCACGTTGAACGCGTTTTTTGGTGTTATTTGATACCACGATGATGCGAATGCCCGCGTCACGGAGGTCATGTAGCCATTGCTTCATCTCTGGCGTCCCATCAGGATTATTCCAAGCAATGAGGGTATTGTCCAAATCGACCAAAACAGCCTTGATTCCCTGCGCCTGCAGGCTTGGAACTGTCAGATCATAAACTGCTTCCACAGCAAAATCTGGCATGTAATTTTCAATCGCCATTCTGGCTCCTTTTCTTAACTTTTTTTCGCAATTTTCCTTAGTAACAATGACAAAACAATCCACAAACCTGCACTAGCCAAACTGATGTAGAGCCAAGCATGGGGCTCATCTGTTAAAGGTAGGGGAACATTCATTCCAAAAAAGCCTGTAACTACTGCCAAAACCGCTAGCAAGACTGAAATGATGGTCAAGGTTGTCAAATTATCATTCAGATTGTTGTTTAGGATATTGTTGTAAGATGCTGATAATTGTTGGAGAACTTGAGAAATCAAATCCGTCATGGACACCAGCTGATGAGCTTCAATCATGGCATCATCAAACTGTTCTCTCTCAATCTCATTAAAACTGCGATAGAGGGCATGCCCTTGGATATGCTCCAGCAACATGCGATTTTGCTTGGCAGCCGCAGTAAGATAAACCATACCGGTTTCCAAGTCGGAAAGGGCAAAGAGGTTTTTCTTGGTCGTCCGCTGACGCAAGAGGCCATTGACCTCATCCTTACTCTTGTCCATCTGCTCGATGACAGGATAGTAGGCATTGCTGATGATTTCCAGACTGGCAAAGAGAAACTTGTAAATCGAAAGCGTGTCATGACTCTCCAGATAACGGGTCATCTGTTCAATGACATAGGCGTTCTTGGTATTACTAATGGTAATCAGGCGATGATGTTCCACGATAAAGGTCATGGGAAAGGCTTCGTAGTAGGCCTTATCCTTTTTTAAGTTCAAGACATTATAGATAAAGGTCACAGTCCCATTTTCACGGTGATAATCCATGTGGGCACGCTCATTTCTATCCAGTGCGTATTCAATGGTTTCCTTGTCCAAACCGTAGATTTCAGAAAGGTCTTCTAGTTTTTTCAACTTGTCCAAATCTAGGTCAATCCAGGTACAACCATTGCCCAGCTGTTTTTCTAAAAACATCTTCTCTCCCTTACCAAACTCTTTCTATTGTACCATAAATCTGCTAACATTTCAGGCCTGGTCTGTCCGAGAGAAATTGCTGACGACGGTGATATTCCGATTGGGAACGAAGTGCAGAACCTGATCTTCTCCTCTGAGTTGAGTTGTTCGAATGCCGACACTGACAACCTTGCCCGAGACAGTAATAGGACCATTTGTCAGAACAACCTCATCTCCCACATCCAGTTGACGTTCAAAGAGGATGAAAAAACCATTAATGACATCAGACAGAAAACCTTGGGCTCCCATCCCAATAGCCACCCCAGCAATCCCAGCTCCAGCAAGCAAACTAGAAACTGGCAAACCTAAAATCGACAAAATGCAGTAGAGTAAAAAGAAATAAAGGGTATAATTAAACACATTTTCTAGTAGGCGTGAGATGGTTTTCTGACGCCCGACATCATGACGAGACATTTTTAAAGAGGGTTTGACAACTCTCTGCACCATGGTATGAAGCAGTTTTTTAGCTATGTAGAAGAGTAAAAATAAGAATAAAAGAGAAAGTATCTTGGTCAAGATATTCTCGATAATCGCTGTAATATCAATCTTATTAAGATAGGTTTGAATAAATTCTTGCATAGAAAACTCCTTTTATTTATTATACCATACTTTTACAGAGTGTCATTCTCCATAAATATTCAAAAATAATTTCAAAAATAGACAGAAAATTCTTGATTTTAGTTCATATTTATACTATAATCATAAACATTACACAACTAAGGAGCTTATTATGAAAAAACTCATTCATACTTGGAATAAGGCAAGCCTAATCAAACGTATTTTGATTGGTATGCTTTTTGGAGGAATCCTAGGACTGACACTTCCTACTGTATCTGGAATCGGCCTACTCGGAGATCTCTTTGTTGGTGGTCTCAAAGCCATCGCACCTATTCTAGTCTTTGCCCTCGTTGCCAATGCCCTTTCCAAACACCAAAAGGGACAGGATAGCAATATGAAAACGGTTATCTTCCTTTATCTAGTAGGAACCTTTGCAGCGGCACTTGTGGCTGTCTTTGCTAGTTTCATCGTTCCAGTTGAAATTACCTTAAATAGTACTAATACAGAGGTTACGCCTCCTGATGGTATAGGCCAGGTTCTTAGCAATCTCTTACTTAAACTCGTAGACAACCCTGTCAATGCCCTCGTCACAGCCAACTACATTGGAATCCTATCTTGGGCAGTAATTTTCGGGATTGCAATGAGAGAAGCCAGCAAAAATAGTAAAGAATTGTTGAACACCATAGCTGATGTGACTTCTAAGATTGTTGAATGGATTATCAACCTAGCTCCATTTGGAATCCTTGGTCTTGTCTTTAAAACTATCTCTGATAAAGGAATCGGCAGTCTCGCAAACTACGGTATTTTACTAGGATTATTGGTTACAACCATGTTCTTTGTCGCTCTGGTTGTTAATCCACTAATTGCCTTCCTCTTTATGAAGAGAAACCCTTATCCCCTCGTTTGGAAATGTTTGCGTGTCAGTGGTGTAACAGCCTTCTTCACTCGTAGTTCTGCAGCTAACATCCCTGTAAACATGAAACTCTGCCATGACCTTGGACTCAACCCAGATACCTATTCAGTTTCTATCCCACTTGGTTCTACTATCAATATGGCAGGAGCAGCGATTACCATTAACATTTTGACCCTTGCTGCAGTAAATACTCTTGGAATCCCTGTTGACTTTGCAACAGCCTTTGTCCTTAGTGTGGTAGCAGCTATCTCAGCCTGTGGAGCTTCTGGTATCGCTGGTGGTTCCCTCCTCCTTATCCCAGTTGCTTGTAGCCTTTTTGGTATTTCTAACGATATTGCCATGCAAGTTGTGGGGGTTGGATTTGTGATTGGTGTCATCCAAGACTCATGCGAAACAGCTATTAATTCTTCTACAGATGTCCTCTTTACTGCCGTTGCCGAATACGCAGCAGCCCGTAAAAAATAACTCATAAAGACAAGTCTGCTCAAGTCTTGTCTTTTCCACTTTTATTCTAACTTATTAGGAAATTCTTATGTCTATTAGCCAACGTACGACCAAACTCATCTTAGCTACCTGTCTAGCCTGTTTTGTCGCTTATTTTCTCAATCTTTCTTCAGCTGTCTCAGCTGGAATTATCGCTCTCTTGAGCCTATCTGATACCCGTAGAAGCACCTTAAAACTGGCACAAAATCGACTCTTTTCCATGCTCCTAGCTCTGGCTATCGGTGTTCTGGCTTTTCACTTGAGCGGATTTTATATCTGGAGCCTTGGTCTCTATCTGGCTCTCTACGTTCCTCTAGCCTACAAGATGGGCTGGGAAATTGGCATCACACCAAGTAGCGTTTTGGTCAGCCATCTCTTGGTACAAAAATCAATTTCTCCAGACCTTCTAGTCAATGAATTTCTTCTCTTTGCTATCGGTACAGGGTTTGCCCTACTAGTCAATCTCTATATGCCTTCACGAGAGAAGGAAATCCAGCTCTACTACACGCTGGTTGAAGAAAAGTTAAAAGATATCCTCCAGCGCTTCAAATATTATTTATCCAGAGGGGATGGACGCAACCGAGCACAGCTGGTTGAAGAATTGGACACCCTTTTGGAAGAAGCCCTCAGACTGGTCTACCTAGATCACTCTGACCACCTCTTTCACCAGACCGACTACCATATCCACTACTTTGAGATGAGACAGCGACAAAGTCGTATCCTGCGAAATATGGCCCAGCAAATCAACACCTGTCATCTTGCTGCCAGTGAAAGCCTGATTTTGGCCCAACTCTTTTCAAAAATTGCAGGCCAACTAAGCCAAACCAATCCTGCTTCTAATTTACTAGATGAAATTGAACGCTATCTAGAAGTCTTTCGTAATCGCAGTCTGCCCAAGACAAGAGAAGAATTTGAAACCCGCGCCACCCTCCTCCAACTCCTACGCGAAGCCAAAACCTTTATCCAGGTGAAAGTTGATTTTTACCAAAAATATGGACAGTAAAAAAGAGAAAACTTCAGACCAATCACAAAAGGTGAGTATCTGAAGTTTTCTTTTATTTGTAATACTCTTCGAAAATCAAATTCAAACCACGTCAGCGTCGCCTTACCGTACTCAAGTACAGCTTGCGGCTAGCTTCCTAGTTTGCTCTTTGATTTTCATTGAGTATAAGTTATCACCATAAAGGTTAATAGTAAAACGAATAAGGCCAAACTCACCAATAAAGTGAGCACCTTGACCAAGGTGTTACTCTGCCAATAACTTGGTTTACCAATATTACTGGTGGCATCCATGGAAAAGAGTTGATTTTGACGGGGTTGGATGGTTACCAATACAATCAAAGCAAGAGATAGGACAATAGCTAAAACAATCAGTATGTCAATCATATGCCTACCTCAAAATTCCCAACAAAGTAAAGAGTAAACCAATTAGAATCATCAAACCCAGTAAGAGTGAAAAAGTCTTACTAATCTTTTCCCCTCGGGTTTCTTTTTCCTTCTTGATGGGTTTTTGTTTCAACTCTTCCATACGACCTTCAACGTCTTTGTAAAATAAATCTTCCTCTGACATGTTAGCCTCCTAAAACAGTTTGCATGGTTTCCTGATATCGTACCAAGTCAACATAATTTGCATGCTGGCCTTGCTTTCCAAGTGCCTGACGCATTTGATCAACATCTGAAAGGGCCAATTTAATGGTCTCAACCAAAGCAGAAACTTCACTACTTTCAAATAGATGTTCTGGAGCGATATAGAGTCTATTGTGCACCGTCTGATGAAATCCAAGAAGCAAGAGATTGTGCTCAAAGGCCTGACGTACTGCCTGTAATAACTCATTGCTATGGTTTATATCCAAGTAAATATCTGATAGTTGATAAAGTTCTTGAATTTTTTGTGGACTAGCGTTCTGATAAAGGACTACATTAGGATAGCGAAGCATATCTAAGAGCTTAGAAGACATCTCTGTTACCGCTGCGATACGGAAGGTAACATCAGGCAAGGCTTCTACGATTGCTTCTACTTGCTCAATCTGATCGGAATTTGTCAAGATTAAGGCGTCTCGTCTTAGGAAATTATCACGTTTGAACTGGTAATGATAACCCAAGTGCACAAACTGATCATGGTATTTCTCGTCAGTCAACTCTAAAGCGCGCTCATAAGTTGCCTTGTTTGGAATGATGATTTTCTTAGTACGCACATCATCACTCTCTAAAATCAACTGCATATTGCCTGGAATGGCATCATAGAGAGGTTCCTGCCAAACCAAAACATCTGAACCAGATTTATCTGGATGATGGAAGGAAACCAAGAAAGGAGTCGCTAAGGTATTAAAGATAAGCTGACTTGTATCTATTTCCAAATCTTGCAAAAAGAATGTAATAAATTCAACCTTATTGGCAAAGTAACGCATAGGTTGACCTGGTAAGGTCAATAAGATATCACCTGTCACATAGTTTTCAAGTAACACCTCCTGGCCATTGACATCTTGGTAAACCGTCATAATCGGCTCACTATCAGCACTATAGGTCGTTGTAGCAAAGCAAGCACCAAAGCGATTGTAATGGTCAATCTGGCGTACTCTTCCTTCCAAGTCTTTCCAATCTACCTGTTTAACCAAGCGAGCCTGCATTCCATCTGCATAATGAATGACAGCCCTCTCCTGTAGTAAATCATTAATAGTGGCTGAACTATTATTCCCCATAATTTCCCAAAAAGCTGGAACAGGAACTTGGTTAAAATAGAGAGGTTTTCCCTTTTCATAGCCTAGATAATAGGTAAATGGGGACACCAGACCATCAGGTAAAAAACCATCTGCATCGATAACTACTCCAAGTTGAGACAGTCCAGTAGCGACTAAACTTTCATGTAAATCTCGACTTTCCTGACTATAACGATCATAAAGTTCAATCATGGAGCACCTCCTCTACTGTTTTCTTCCACTTTTCTAAAATTTCTTCGGTTAAGAAGCCTTCTGCAATTTGGTAAGAATGGGCACGCATATCCGCCAAACGATTTTCTTGATACAGTTGGCAAATCTTAGCTGCGTAAGCTTGCTTGATTTGATCTTCTACATGGTCAGATGAACTTGGAATCAAATAACCATTTTGCCCATCTTCTATAAAGGTCTGATTGCCATAAGGCACATCAAAACCGATTAGTGGTAGACCTGAACCAATAGCTTCCATCAAGGTCAAACCAAATCCTTCACTGGTAGAAGCCGTCAAGTAGACCTCATACTTGCTATAAATCTGCGAAAGTTCCGCATGCCCCTTGAGCTGGATATAGCCCTCAGCCTGATGAGTTGCAATAATGTCTCGAAGAAGAGAATCCTCTCCACCGCTACCATAAATATCAAAGGTCAATTCAGGTATTTCCTTACGCGCCTCAATGACCGCCTTGACCAACCAATCAATATGTTTTTCTTTGGCAAGACGTGAAGCTGTAATCAATGAAAATGGCTTACGTCCTTGACTTGACTCAGTCAAGGAATCAATACTTCCTACAGGAATGGTAACAATCTTTGGTTGGTGCTGGGTGTATTTGGCAAATTGCTCTTGCAACACTTCATTCTGTCTATCAGTTGATACGATAAAGAAATCTACCTTATCCGCGTTAGTAAACTGGTAGTCATAATAGTTATTCCAAAGAATGTAATCATCATTTGTTACATTTTCACTATAATGCTCCGCATGAACAACTACCGCCAGATGCGCTACTTGTACTTCCTCAAAAACAACCTGTCCAATGCCTGTCTCTCTATCGAGAATGACCAAATCAGACTTGTTCAAATTCAAGGATTTCATAAAGGCTCGCATAAAAGCTGGCTTTCCATAGAAAATCTTATCCTTGAAACGGTAAACTTCTTCCTTACCTTGATTCATCAAGATATCATAGGCTGGAGTCCCATCTTCATTGTAAAAGGTTCGCTGATATAATACTGCAACATTATCCTTTGGAGCAAAGTACTCGCTACAATAACGAGTGTAAGAAAAGTAATCTTTACGAATCAGTTTTCCTTTAAAAACATACTCGGCATGTTGAACCAAGTCCTTGTCCTCATCAACCAAATAACAGGTTACAAACTTATCTTGGTCAGAAAAGAAGACACGTAAAACCTTGCCATTTTTTTCTCTGTGACTTTCTTCACCACCGAAATAAGCCAAAACATCATCCACTGTCACGCTAGTCGGTGCAATCTTGATATCTGTAAAATGATTATAAAGCCAGATCACTTGATCGTCATCAAAACCAATATTGGCTGTTAAGTGCTGAATATTATCGGCTAAAATCATATCTGTAAAGATAAACTTCGAGAACAGATTTAATTTCCGAAAAACACCAGCACGATAAGCTTGGGCGTATTCAACACCGCTACTAGCCCAGCCAAGTCCTAAATTTATATTGTAAATTGTCATATTTTCCTCTTTTTTATGGGAAATGGGTCATAATCTCACCCTTAGGAGTGACTTCAACCAAGCCCATCAGGAGATTACGCACCATATCCGCACGAATTTGTTCTTTCATGGTTTCAAAGCCTGCATAAGCTTCTTGATAGTACTCTACGATTGGATTTTTCTGACTATTAGATTGATCACCGATAGCCATAGATAACTGTTGTAGATAGTCTACCTGCTCTACCCAGTTGTCATCAATAGCCTTGAGCATAGAAAGTCGTAAAAACTGTTCATACAAGCCATGTTGCTCAAGCAATTCTTTCTTTGCAGAAAGTTCTTTATCAATCACCTGCTTAATAAATCTACGAACTGCATCTTGATTCGTCACTTCAACATGGTCTGGAATCTCTTTAATATGAAAACTAATATTGGTCACAATAAAGTGGAAGAGCAACTCTCGGCTTTCATAGTCTGAAGAAGTCACTTGAACTATGTAGTTAGCAATGATTTTCTCAACAACATCTTCCAAATCACGAGAACCATCTATTAAACGATTTCTCTCTTTATAGACCATATCTCGTTGTATATTCATACTCTCTGCATACTCTAGAGTTTGACGACGTGCAGAGCGTCCTGCACTATCACTCGCATGTTGAGCCTTTTCGACTAGTTTCCGATATTTACGACCTTTCAATACTTCCGGTTGAGTCATATCTTGAACCTGATAGTCTTTATACTTTTTATGCACCCAAGATGGGCCAAATTTCTTGATAACATCGTCCTCTAAAGATACAAAGAACTTACTCATCCCAGGATCTCCCTGACGGCCAGAACGGCCACGAATTTGCAGATCGATCCGTTGACTTTCCATCCGTTCCGTTCCAATGACAATCAAGCCCCCGAGCTCTGCGACTCCCTTACCAAGCTTGATATCCGTACCCCGTCCTGCCATAGAAGTTGCCACTGTAACAGCTCCCATTTGACCTGACTCGGAGATAATCTGAGCCTCACGCGCCGCATTATTAGCATTTAAAACATTATGGGCAATCCCTTCACGTAATAAAAGAGATGAGTAAAGATGGGACATCTCCACAGAACCAACAAAAACCAATAAAGGATTTCCCTTAGCATGGTATTCTTTGATATACTCCAAAGAAGCATACACTTTTTCAGGTAAAGTAACATATAGATTATCTGGATAGTCAATCCGTTGTCTAGGACGGTTAGTTGGAATGCGCACTACAGACATATTATAAGTTTCCAGAAGCTCTTTTTCTGCAACCTTACCTGTCCCCGTCATTCCAGACACCTTATTAAACATCTTAAAAAGGCTCTGATAGGTGATAGAAGCCATGGCTCTCGTCTCTGGAGATAACTTGACATGTTCCTTTGCCTCAATTGCCTGATGGAGACCCCCCTGCAGTTTGGTCATTTCCATTAGACGTCCCGTCCCCTTATCTACTAATACCATTTCATTACCACGAATGACATAGTCCTTATCTTTTGTATAGAGCTTATGGGCTCGAATCGCATAAACTAAATGACGAGCAAAGGGTGCATTCTCCTCACTATAAAAATGGGCAATCCCTAAAAAACTTTCAGCAGCTTTAGCACCTTTAGTGGTCAACCAAACTTCATCTTTTTCCTCTTTAAAAATATAATCCTCACCTTCAACCAAGGTCGTTACAAGCGTGTCAATAATACCGTAGTGATTAGACTGAACACGAGGAGAGCCAGCAATAATAAGAGGTGTCTGTGCGCTATCCAATAAGATATCATCAATCTCATCAATAATAACATAATCAAAGGGTCGTAAAAATTTCCCTTCATCATTTGAGGCAAGATTATCATTTAAATAATCAAAACCTAAGTTACTATTAGTTGTATAAATAATATCCGATGCGTAAATGATTTTTTTCTCTTTTGGGGTAAATTCTTTTTGAGGATCATCCGTAAAAGGCACACCAATTGTCAATCCTAAGAAGTGGTAAACTTGCCCCATCTCTTCAGCATCTCGTTTAGCTAGATAGTCATTAGTGGTGATTAGCATGGTACCTTTTCCTGTCAGGGCATTGAGATAAACAGGCATAGTGGCCGTCAAGGTTTTCCCCTCACCAGTATTCATCTCAGCAACATTTCCCTGATGAATAACGATCCCTCCCATGACCTGAACATCATAAGGAAACATTCCCAGTACGCGTTTATCTGCTTCACGCACAACAGCAAAAGCTTCCACTAAAAGATCATCTACCGTCTCTCCTTTAGCAAGACGTTGGCGAAATTCCTCTGTCTTTGCAACTAATTCTTGATCTGATAGAGATTCCATCTTTTCTTTAAGGGCATTAATCTTTTTTAAAATCCTTTTAACTTTCCGAAGTTGGAAATCTTGATAAAAACTTCTAGACACAATTAATCTCCTTAATAGATAAAGAATAAAAATCCATAGACTCAAAGCCAGCACTTAGAAGGGAGACTTGGTAGGTATAGGTGTCATCAGGATAAGTAAAATCAAAGACTTTCTTTTTTTCAATTTTCTCTTCAATTACATCCCCATATCTATCAAAAAAGGAAATCTTTGTATAGACTCCATTTGTAGGATAACATTCAAAATTCATACATAATTGATAATCCTGTTTTCTTTTAAGTAAAGGGAGACTGGGCTGAGTTCTAAATGCCTGATAATTCACACTAGAAAACCATGTTTTTAAAATTTCTCCTGATGGTATCAACGGATTATATAGACTAATATGTTTATCTTCGTAATAGGTCACCTTACTACCATACATAAATGTCCCACTTACCTCTCCCCAAGTGATACTTCCTCTTTGGTTGATAATCATTTGTCACCTCTTCCAAACTCCGCTCCCAATACCATACTATAAAAATGCAAAAACCAAGCCACATTTGTAGCAGTATCATCATTGTGTCGCCCAGATGTTCCCTTAGAAAGAATTTTTGCACCTGTATTGCATAGATAAGTTACTAATTGTTCATAGGCATGGCTATCCATTTCCTCATCTTTCATATAAGATAATCCAAAAGTTGTTTTTGAAAAATCAGCTTGTTTAAAGACCTTCCAAAAACGTTGATCCAATTCCAACATATGGTCAGATGTCACTCCATTTGTATGGTGGATTAACACATCAAATGCCAAATTGGCAACAGCCGGTGCATCTAAACGACCCCTACGAGCAATTGTTCCAAGATTAGCCAGAGGTTTTCCCACAATAACGGCTCTAGGTTCAAAGAAACCCGCATAGTAAAGAGCTGGAAAAGTTCCCATAGAAAGACCAGATAAAATTAAATCTTTATGAGTAAGGTCTAAATACTGTAGATAATAACGAATAGTATCCTTTATCTTCTCTTCTAGTTCTTTACTACCAAGGTAAAAAGCGCCTCCTTCTAACCTAGGATCAGAAAATAAAAGAAAAGGGCAACCTAAATTTTTCATCATGCGATATCCCTCAAATCCCTCGGCGGGACGATATCCAGCAAAATAGACTGCCAAAGGTGGTTTGAAATCTCCTGGATGAAAGAAATAGTTAATTTCATCGCGCTTGCTATCATGTAAAATATTTCCACCAAGGAAAAATTTACCAAATTGTTTACGACTCCAACGTTGGTGTAGATTGCCTAACTTCAAGCTTCCACGACCACGAGCCTCTACAGATACCGTTATAAAAAAATCTTCCTCTTTACTGTCCACAACAATAGCTTTCTGAAGAGCATCTTCAGCATAAGTTTCCTCTTCAAAAAATTCATCAACAGATCCAGCCCATATCTTACGAATAACAAGACGAAATTCACAATTTCCTTGTTTTTCAAACTCTAACCATAATTCGATAGGTAAATTTTTATAAACCATAAAATTATCTGGCCAGTAAGCTAATTGTTGAAAATCATCTCCAAAATCCCCGTTCAAATTGACATCATCAAGCCCCTGATAAGCAATAGTCCCTCGAAAGCTTGAATGAATTTGCATCGTTGACGGAAATAATTTATCACCGTAACCTCCCCTAAAGAGAGAGGTTGACAAATCATTCACTAATTGCTGAGGAACTGAGAAATCTATAGCTTGAGCGCACCGTTTCTTTAATAAATCAAGAATGGCCAAATCTGTCGTTTTAAACTCCTTATTATAAAACAAAGTATGAGGTTCAACATGATGGATAAAGGGTAATAAATCACTGATATACTGCCCGTCCTCTATCAAGATTGCATGAAAATTTACAATATTATTCATTTCCATCATTTTACGAAGAGCTATAGGTGAGTTGGGACAGAAATAGTACCAATCCATATTTTCAGGAATATCGTAATGATGAGCCCAGTTATCAATCCCTATCTGTAGGATTTTATGTTCCTTTGACATCAGTAACCTCCTCAAGCCAATGGTGCAATTTATCTAAGAAACGTTGACCAGTATGTTCCTTAATTTTATCAATAGAATAGATTAAAGCCTGATTCCATTCTTTTAATTTATCTGTATAGTAATGTGCTGCCTTGGAAAATTCCGTCACATCTGAAATCAAATAACCATTTTTCAAATGTTCCACATAGACTGTTTCAATCCTATTAATCTGAGGAATCCCTGCACTAATACCTGCTATTTGAGTATAGAGATGCGGTTGCTTATTCAAATCCACAATCAAACGCACAAACTCTAGTGTCTTGATTAACTCCAACTCATCATTCATATTAACAAATTGAAAACGTAGTTCCTGCTCTTGATTTTCTTCTAAAGGATTTTCTGCATCTCCATAGTCTATCCCTTTTTCTAAACTATCAGTATGAATTTTCTCTTTAATAATTTCATGAACAAGAGCCTCTACATCTTCCATTTGTTTCTGGCTAGCCGAGAAAGCTCCGAAAACTATTTCTGTATTTTTAGTTTCTGAAATAAATAATAAAACTTGAGTCAATGCTTCTCTATCAATTTCTTCGTTAAAATCAAGCTGATAATAAATAATAGACTCTTTTCTTGTTTGACTTCTCCCCAATCGTAAACGTGTATCAAAAGGAGAAAGATGATGGAATTTATTAGATAGTTCAGGGTATAGCTCTTGTAAAAGTTTTAGACTATCTTCTCTATCCACTAATACTAGACTGGCCCTATCAACTGATAATGATAGCTCTCTAAAGGTATCTTGAGAATTACGGTTGATGAAAATACTCAAAATTTTAGAATTAGTACTTGGAATGTATTTGAAAATAAACTGGTCATGGTAAGGATGTGACGGAATGATAAATTTATCCTGCTTTTTCTGATTTTTTTTCAAATATTTATCAAAAAATTCTGCTACTAAATGCTCCATATTTCGATAGTTAAGTAATTTAAATCGATAGGCAAAAATCGGATTAATCTCTATCCTGCCCTTCTCTTGAATATACTCCCTAAATCGCCAAATTCCTTTAGGATCTAGATAATCCTGATACATAGCTTGACCATCTTCAAAATAGATTACACTAGAAACAAATCCTCTATCATCCATGAGATAGCGCTTGCTAATCTGACCATTTGAATTAAAATACCGAATTTCACTAATAAAGCCCTCTACCCCATGCTCTACCTGAGCATATTTCTTACCTTTTTTTTGCACAGTAATTGCAAAAGGACTATAAAGAAATTGACAATCACTATCCCACTCTATATCTCTAATGTGAAGAACCTGAGTATGCAGTTTATGAAAATCTTGCATATCATCAAAAACAGAGTAAACATCTGTCTCTAAAACACCATGCCTATGTAAAAAATAACGCAAATGTGGTTGATAAGATAGTACTAATAAGCGAGATGATATTCCTTGTCTTTGAAAGAGACGGAGTTGATTAAAGGTATCATCAAATTCAAAGCGAAATTGTGAATGGTACCAAGGAATCACATCCGCATGCCACTGACGTTCTGAACCATACCAAGCTGGAATAAAATAATACATGATACCCTCCTAAATCAATGGTTTATAAGTTTCGTTTAATCTTAGAGCTTTCACTTCATCTCTTACTGTGAAAATCATCCCTCCGAACATCATAAACAAACCAGGAATCATTGCCACTCTAAGTAGTTTTTCATCAACCAATACAAATAACATAGGGCCTCCAGCCATTACTACATTAAACACAGCACCAATAAAAGAAAACCTCAAGACCAATCGATTGATAAAACGACTCGTTTCTTCACCCGGATAGACTCCATAAATATATTCTCCTGATTTCTTCATTCGATCTGAAATTTGTTCCCCACTCATATTTACAAAAGCAAAGGCTATACTAAAAATAAAAAGAATAATCATATACATATAAATCCACAATGGTTTACCCATTATATATTGAGATGAAATTTCAGTAAAAAGTAGATTTCCCGGAAAAATCGTCTGTAACAACAACAACACATACGTTGGTAAACTCAAAAAAGTCATGACATACATAAAAGGCATCCCTCCAGCAGGATTAAGCATAATCTCAAAATAAGAATATCTTTTAAAACGATTATGTAGACCAATCTTATGAACTGCTATACGATAACGAGCACGATAAAGCAGAGCTACCAGATAAGTAAAAACAATACCCATAATAATCAAACCGATTAAAACAAAAAGAGGTACAGGAACCGTTCGAAACGTTTCAATCAAATCTTGAGGAATATTTAAAATCATACCAATCAACAAAATAATCATAGATCCCCCGATACCTACAGTTGCATTAATGTCTGATAACCACACCAAGAAAAAAGCCCCTGCTATCAACAGACAGGTATTTAATACGATAACCAACATTTTAGGCACATTGGACTGAATTGGAAGATTTAACGAAATAGCTAATGCTTGAATCAAAGCAATAAACAAGGTTAAGTACATCTGCCTTCTATTTTGTATTTCAATAGCTCCAGATGTCAGATTTAATTTTTTTGAAAAAGAAAGCATCTGCCATAAAATCATAGAAGACATCCAGGGAGATAATCCTACTGAAAACAAGGATAAACTTCTCAAATTTCCGCCTGTCATTGCTGTAGAAAAAGCCAAATAAGCAGCAGTTCCTCCTAAAAATTCCCTATTATTCATATCTACAAAAGGAAGGGTCACTCTACTTCCTGCTATAAATATGAATATAAAAAATAATGTTGCCAGTCCTTTTTTAACTGCAATCGATGAAAAAATATTTTTCATGTTTAATCCTACTCTCTAAAACTCACTTCTAGTCTATTTCTACTGAGTAATTTATAATCATTATACTATCAGGTATTTTAATCTTTTTATTAACTTTTACGTTACTATTATAACAAAAAAAGCAGAAAAAATCTGCTTCTAACTCCCTTAAGGAAATAATGAAAAAGTGTATGTTAGTTAATTAAATAGGTTGTTTTTATACACTATCAGCTCACTGGACATTCTTTATTCTTTTAATTATTATCTATAAGATCTAGTATTTCCGTATATCTCCTGAAAATCTCTGTATCCTGCAGACCATTTTCTTTAGCCGATTCCCATCCCTGTCTTATGTTACTTAAGGTGTTCTCCTTTTCGTCGAAACTATTCCATCCCTTTATGGTATAGATAGCTAAACGTTCTAATACACACTCTAACTTATCTATTAATAGCTTCTCAGTTACTGTATTAACAATGCTTCCTTCTCTACCTATCCTATATATATATAAAGATTTATGAATATAAGTACTACGAGATGATTTCGCAAATAATTTATAATTTGTTCGACTGTCTTCTGTAAGTTTACCTTTGGGAAACCTAATATTATCAAATAAACTTCGACTAAAAAGAATTCCCCAACTCGTTACAAAAGAGTAATCACGTGGTTCCAACAAAGGGAGTTTATTAATTAACTCTTCCCCTTCATAGGTTTCTTCATAGTAGTCATCCCATACATGGATTAAATAATGGTTTTCTTTAACGTCAAATTGTGCATAGTTTGAAATAACAATTTCAGAATCATTTTTTAAAGCAGCTTGATACATATCTTCAATATATGTTGCTTCAACCCAATCATCTGAATCTATGAAAGTAAGAAATTTCCCTTTTGCACGAGCCACACCATAATTTCGTGCGTCAGATAATCCCCCATTTTCCTTTTCAAAATAATAAAATCTGCTATCTCTAGCAACATATTCTTGGCAAATCTCTCCAGATGAATCTGGTGAACCATCATTTATCAATAAAACTTCTATATTTGAATAAGTTTGATGTTCAATACTATCTAAACACATTCGAAGGTAGTTTTCGACATTATAAATTGGTACTATGATACTAATCAAAGACTGAGAATACATTACACTATCTGACATTACAGAAATAAAAGACTCATAAGATTTTAACACTTGAGAATCAGGAAATTGACTCAATCTAAAATATAAAATAATCTTAAATTTTTCTATATAGCTATGATTTAGAATACCTATTTCCATAATTTTTTTTAATATTTTCTCATATATTCTAATTTCAGAAATGGCATGTGATTCTAAGCAATTATTCGAAGCACTCGTTTGATGTTGCCTATAAATATAAGTTGGTTGGTTCACGTAATAAATGGAGGAAACGTTTAAATATAAATTAAAAAAGAAATCTAAATCCTCCCCATAATTGATCGACTCATCAAACAATAGATTCTTTACTACATCCGCCTTGAACAATTTAGATACAGCACAATTAAAATCATGATTTAAAGAAGATAGTTCTGGAAAAAGTTCTAAAAACTCATCTCTAGATACTTTTCCAATATCCAAAGTATGTAATTGTTCTTCCGAATAAAACGGCAAATAATACAAATTATCATCCATATTAAAATCTTTATGAGTTGAAATGGCAACATCTACCTCATTCTCTTTAAGAGCATTATACAGTACTTCTAAATAATTTTCTTCAATCCAATCATCCGAATCTACAAAAGTAATATAATTACCTTTTACATTCTTCAGACCTAAATTGCGTGCTGAAGATACTCCACCATTCTCTTTTTCAAAATAGCGTATTCGAGAATCTTTTTCTGCAAATTCTTTACAGATCATTGCAGAATCGTCAACTGATCCATCATTGACAAGAAGCACTTCAAAATTTTTATAACTTTGATTAATGATACTATCCAAACACTGGCGTAAATAGCAATCAGTATTGTAAATAGGGACAATAATGCTAATTAATTCCTTTGAATCTCCCATATTTTTCTTTCCTTTAACTATTTTTTATAAACTCAAACTTACAATCTTCTAAATAATAGAAGATGATAACACATCTGACTTGTTCAGAAACTATTTTAACTCATAGCTAATGATAGCACAAATCAAATCAACTTTTAGTTCAAATCTTTTATTTGATTGCGATAAGATTGTTCCATAATCTCAAAAGTCTTAAACTTAACATTAAAATTCTCAACTTTTATACATATTTCATCCCTTTCTCTATTACATTGCTTTTTCATACACAGTTTTCATAACTATTGTATAACATAGTTATGAACTATATGGTTACCAAATAAGTCTATTATTAATTTGAAGATACATTTTTATATGATTAATACTATGCTATTTAACTTTCATCTACTAATGATAATATTTCCGTATATCTCCTAAAAATTTCTGTATCCTGCAATCCATTTTCTTTTGCTTGTTGATATCGTAATCTCAAACATCCCAAGACATTATTCTTTTCATCAGAGTAATTCCAGCCTTTTATGGTATAAATAGCTAATCTTTCTAACAAGCATTCTAAAACATCTGTTAAGAGCTTCTCATTAACACTACTTCCAACACTCAGTATTCCTTCTCTATGAGAATAAATTTCCTTATGGATATAAGTGATTTTTTTTGATTTAAAAAACAATTTATAATTAGTCCAAGAATCTTCTATTACTTTCCCCTTAGGAAATTTTACATTATTAAATAATTCTTTCTTGAATAGAATTCCCCAACTAGTTATGTATATATAGCCGTTTAATTCCAATTTGGGAAGTTCCATGATAAGTTCTTCACTAGTATAATTCTTTTCATAGTAATCATCCCAAATATGGACATAATAATTTCTATCACTCTCATTATAGATAGTGTAATGTGAGATAACAGTATCTGAATCATTTCGAATAGCTGCTTGATATAAATCTTCCACATAAGTTAAACTTAACCAATCATCCGAATCTACAAAGGTTAGATACTTTCCATTTGATCTTTCAATACCATAATTTCGTGCATCAGATGCACCTCCATTTTCTTTTTCAAAGTAACGAAAACGACTATCTCTTGCAACATATTCTTGACAGATTTCTCCAGATGAATCTGGTGAACCGTCATTTATCAATAAAACTTCGATATTTGAATAAGTTTGATGTTCAATACTATCCAAACACATTCGGAGGTAGTTTTCGACATTATAAATTGGAACTATAATACTAATTAGTTCCCCACCATTTTCTACTTCAATCTCCTTAACTTCATCTGACAAAAATGAATATTGTCCTTGTTCAGCCAACTCTAATTTTTTACGTACTTCCTTTGCCTCATCAATATAATCATGTTCTTCTAATTGCCCTAATATTCTCTGTAATACATAGCTGTACATATTAAAGGAATGCTGAATTTCTATACCTTCTATATCTTTTGTTTCTTTTATCCTCTCTTCAAGAGCATCAATATAATCTAAATGCTTGAGAGTGAAAATATTAGACAATCCTGAAGGATTCATACGATAAACATAGGAAGCTCCATTAAAAACATAAATTTTATCAGCTTTCATATACAATTTCCAGATTAAAAATTGATCCTCTGCATATTTTCCGTAGGGAAAGCGTAGCTCACTGAATAACTCTCGTTTAAATAATTTTCCCCAAGCGGTAGAAAAGGTTAGAAATGTAACATCAAGCATAGAATCTAGATATTGAATAGCCTGAAAATCTTTAAGTGATACCAACGAATCACTCTTAAAACGATCATTATAGAAGTAAAAATTCGAGTCACCAAAACGACAATACCCTCCTATTGTGATATCTGAGTCACTTAAACGACTAGCGTGGTACAAATTCTCTAAATAATCTTCAAAGAGAAAATCATCCGAATCTAGAAAAGTGATATAATGTCCCTTAGCTCTATCAAGTCCATAATTCCTAGCATCAGACAATCCCCCATTTTCCTTTTCAAAATAGTGGAAGCGGCTGTCACGTTCTGCAAACTCTTGACAGATAGCTCCTGAACTATCTGTTGAGCCATCATTTACCATCAGAACTTCAAAATCCTTATAAGTTTGTGATAGAACACTATCCAAACACGACCTTAGATAATTCTCTACATTATACACTGGTATAATGATTGATATTGTTTCTGTTTTCAATTCATATCTCGCTTTCTTGCTATTCCTCTTTAAATCTATTAATTTTCATCTATATTCTTTTCTTTTTGTTTAACTATATTTATCAAGCACAATTGATTCTCTATTTTTTATAAGTGACTGTATCGGACATATTCCATACTGTCCCTATATTATATTTCATCCACTGTAATAAACCAGTATGATGATTTCTAGCTTCCTGAAATTCTGTTAATATTTTTGACGCATTTAAACATCTTCTTTATTATATATTGGTACAATAACACTAATTAATTGATTTTCCATAGCTTATTCTCTTATTTTTTTAAGAATAGGTATTCTTCATTCTCAGCACATTCCACTTTTTCTCTTAACTCCGCTTCTTCTTTAATAAATCCTTTCCCTTCCAACATAGAAAGATTTCTCTTCAAAGCAAATTTATACTGATTAAATGCCAATTCCATAGGATAAGCTAATTCTGGCATTTTCATTAAGGTATGAATACGTTCTTCAATCGCTTCAATAAAATCTAAGTGAGATAGATTATAATTTTGCGTCAATCCCTTATAATTTACTCTATAGGCATAGACATCTGACTGATAGCGAACAATCACATCACTTGCAAGATATAATCTCCACATAATAAATTGATCTTCTGCGTATTTTCCTTTAGGAAAACGAATAGTCTCAAACAAGTTCTTTTTAAATAACTTACCCCATACAGCCGAATAACGAAGAAATGGGTAATCTTCCATACTATCCATACCTTCAATGGCCTCTGTTGCTGATATATGAGATAATATCTCCCCATCTTTATCTGGATTATACAAGTAAAACACACCATCATTAAAGTGACAAAATGAACCTACTACAATATCTGCTTTCATCAAAGTGCTGGCATAGTACAAGTTTTCGATACTTTTTTCAAACATAAAGTCATCTGGATCGCAGAAAAAGATATAATCCCCCATCGCAATATCTAATCCTGCATTTCGAGCATCCGACTGTCCACCATTTTCCTTATCAATATAGATAAAACGTGAATCATCTTTGGTCAATTCTTTTGCAATTCTTATACTATCGTCTAAGCTACCATCATTTACAATAATAATTTCCAAATTACTATAAGTTTGCGATAAAATATTATGAATACAATGTGCTATATATTCTTCAACATTATAGACAGGGATAATAATTGATATTAATGGAAAATTCATATATGCCTTCCTCACTATTTAGATAAATCCTCAACAACTTGCTGATTGTAATCTTCATCTTCAATCAGTTCAATTTCTTGATCAGAATAATATTCTGCAGTATGCTTATGTTGTAACTGCACTCTAGTTTCTGCTCCCATCTTCATCCATTCATACTCCGAATCGATATGCCCAAGGTCTAAAGCACGATAGCCTAATTGAGATAATTGATAAGCTAGTACCTTAGCAGTTGGTCCTAACATTAATAAAATCAAGCGTCCCTCTACATGCTCTAGAATCTTTTCTCGTATCTCCTGAATTTTAGAAAAAGCGTTGTAAGAAGGGCATATAATACGCTTAATAGAGCTAGCCTTATCAAATAAATCATTTCCAACGCCCGAACGCGAAGTTACCCCTTCTACAATTAGTAAGTCTTTCCCTTCGAATAATTGTTTCATTTTTTCAAATTGGTCAAAAGCACGACTCCTATCTTTATTATAAATATAAGGTCTTGATATAAAGGCTGAGCCATACTTCTGTGATTGGCAATATATTCTGAAAAATGGTGCAAAAGCGTCTAATTCCCTCTTCCAGAAAGTCTCAGAGTTATGATCTTGAGGGAAATTTCCTGCAAAAACTTCAAAAACCTCTGGCATGCAAATTAATATATCTTCCTTATTTGCATTTAATAAAATATCTTTCATACTATTAGATAACTCTTCGTTATACTCTTGGAATCCTATATCATAACCATTCATAATATGAAACTCTCCATCTCCAAAACGAATAAGTGATTGTTCTGTTTCCAATAATTGATCCAAGGTTTCATCTATAGACATGACTGAAATATCAAATAATTCTTCTTGTTTAAATGTTTGACGAAATTTATCGGCTCCAATTTCAGAGAATAAACGAATCGCATCCTCCATTTTTTCTAACTCCTGTCTTAGAAAAAGATATTGAGGTACATTCCCTTTATGAGTAGCATAAAATGAAAAAATAGGCTTATTCATCTCACTCATTCTCTCTAAAATTGTCTCATTTATATCCCCATGATTAATATTAAGATAAGCATCCATATTTTCTAATAATTGATCAAAAGTAGCTGGGATACACTCAGGATGTAGGTAAATATTATCTCTTTGGCCCAGAGCACTTAGCCACGATCCAAATTCTGTATAAGCAGCTATATGAAAGCGATGTTCTGGAAAGCTACTTGCTAAATGTTCAATTCCTTCAAATTGTTCTGTTCCTGTTAATGTGAAGAAATCCAATCCCTGCTTTTCTTTTTGTAAAGAAAATTCTCCTAGATGATGAGCTAAAACTTGGGAAAGTTCTAAATTATAAAATTCCCACCATTTTTCTCTATATCTGTATGATGTTGAACTATTCCATGGTTTTCTATAAGTTGTGTAATGAATAATCAGAGGACTATCCTTCATACAAAAATGCTCTTGCCAGTTACTATAAAATGCTACGATATCATGACCAACCTGAACATTGAATCGCTTATCCAACTCCAACCAATTGTCCTGAAAAACATAGTTCAAGATTGTCTGATCTCCATTAAAATGTTCTAATTCCCAATGTTCGCTTTTCTCACCTTCAGATAATTCTAAGCATTTATCTAAAACAGATAATTCCTTCCACTGTAGATTATCAATGAGCATAACACCAGTATTAAAACTACCATCCACATCACGTACAGCAGCTACTGGAAATCCTTTTAAGTCTGTTAAGAAAAAAGAGGTTAAGCTGCCATTAACAATAACATCTGTATCTAGATAAAGTACTCTCTCCCTATCAATAAAACGAGGAATAAAATACTTAGCATAAGCAATCGGACTAATATGATTTTGCGTTCTCCACTCAGCTGAAATCAATCCTATATCAAAGGGAATATTGTAAAGTTCCCCCCCCAGATTTCTCACTATACGTCTCATTTTTCTAAACCAATCTGGCATAATACCTTGATTTATGATATAAAAATCAACTGATTTATTGTGATACATGATGGATTTCATGGTCACAGTTAATTGTTCTGTATAAGCTTGATCAGCAATCAAAACGATTGCAATTCTTTCTGGTGTCATTTCTCCTCCGAAAATTTATGATTTATACTATTCTGCACTCAAGTCTACAACAACCTGACTCAAATATGCTTCATCATCTGCTAATTCTATTTCTGTATCTAGATTAAACTCTGCAGTATGTTTATTCTGTAATAAAACCTTATTTTCAGCTCCCATCTGCATCCACTCATACTCAGAATCAACATGTCCAATATCAATTGCCTGCATACCCTTGGTAGCAAGTTGATAAGCTAAAACTTTAGCTGTAGGACCTAGCATTAACAAAACTAAACGTCCATCAGCATGGTTCATGATTTCTTCCATTATCTCATTTTTCTTATCATAAGCGTGTCGAGATGGGCAAATAATTCTCTTAATACTCTTGGCACCATCAAATAAATCATTTCCTACCCCAGATCTAGAAGCGTATCCTTCTACGATAAGAATATCTTTTCCTTCCCATAGCTTTTTCAACTTTTCAAACTGAGATTTTGCTTTTGATTTATCTAAAAAATCAATATAAGGTCTGGAAATAAAAGTTGAGCCATACCAAGTATTTTTACAATACTCTAGATAAAATTCTTCATAATCCTCTAAATATTGTCTCCAAAAAGCTAGAGCATCTGGAACAAAAGAGAAACGATTTTTTAAACCTTCTTGTAAACCAATAACTAATGTAGAACTGCTCTCTTGACTAAAAATAAATTTCAATTCTTCTGCAAGATTAGGATCATATTTCTGATAATTAATAGATTGGCCTAACATGATTGCAGCCTCACCATCACCAAATCGTGCTATTGAAGATTGATACTCCAGAATATAATCAAGCGTTTCATCTATAGTCTGCACTTCAAAATCAAAGGGTTTATTGGGCAATTGTTTTGTTTCAGCATAATTCCTAATTGCAGCTACCATAGCATCAACATTTCTGATAGAAAAGAGATACTGTCCTTTTTCCCCATTTTGTGTTTTATAAAAGGCAAAACTAGGAATAGATTTGTCTGACAGGAGGTTAAAAACCCCATCTACTTCCCCACCATAGTTAATATCCAAATATAGATCAGTCTTGTCTAATAGTTCCTCAATCTGTTCTGAATCTGAGGCTGGATATAGATAGACATTTTCTTTCTCAGCCAAGTTTGTCAAACGTGGTCCCATAAGAGTTCTAGCAGCAATGCTAAAATCACACTCAGGAAGTTGTTCTACTAGGTATTCAATTTGTTCCAAATCCTGACTATTTGTAACTGTCAATAGTCGAATACCTCTTGATATTTGATTGTTACTAATTCCTAATTCAAAAACTGCTTGCAACAAAAACTGTTTTGCATAAAAACCTTGACTTAGTAAAAAAGAAAAATAACGTACTCTACTACACATTTGAAGATAGGCTTCTTCTGATAGTTGTTCCACCAAATGGCTTGCTTCCTCTAAGTTATCAACTACAAATCCCAATCCTTGCTCTACTATAAAGTCCGAGTTAGACAAGGTAGCAGGAATAATGACAGGAATGCCTGCGGCTAAATAAGTACTCAACTTATAAGAAACATTCATACTGTAATAATCTATATTTTGTTCCTCATTTTGATGTGTAGTCCAAACCAGTCCAAATCCACCTTTTGATAACTCTAAGAGCATTTCTTCATCAGTCTTCCAACCCTCAATGTGAACTTGAGTCGATAAAGAAAGCTGTTCTTCATTTGAAAATACAGTTAGCGAAACTGTCCCCTCCCAGGTTTTTAATTCTGGGAAACGGCTTAAATTTCCTGCAAAATAGATTTCTTTTTTAAATTTAGGTTCATGTAAGTCCAAATCATGAGGATGATCCCACATTCTTTGAAAAATAATTTTTTTAACATTCAGGCCATTTTGAAGTAGTTTTTCTTTCATAGCTTCTGATGGTAAGATGATACTATCTGCCATATTGTAAAGGTTGATGTAATCCTGCATCAGAAATTCATTTGCTTTAAACATCAGGGGAATCACATCATGGACAAATACTATGATTTTCACATTGAGAAGTTTCAACTTACTTAAAAATTCTCTTTCAAACTCTAAACCATTCCAAGTAGGTGTTTGAAAAATGACCACATCTCCCATTGAAACACTTGCTAGAATCCCATCTAATCTTCTACTTCTCTCTTCTACAGTTTCAGCCGATGCATGGTAAAAATAAATCCCTAACTCTCTAAATCCTAGTTGAGCAGCAATTTTTTGAACAGCATTTTGAGCAATAGTTGCTGTACTTTCCCTAGCCATTCCATATAGATTGGTAATATGTAATTTCATTTCTCTCCACTTTCTATCATATCCTTTTTTCCTAGTTCTTGATTTTAAACAATCCTCTCATCATCTACAAAGACTTTTTCTTTACCTACAGACTAACATATTATCCTTCTAGTAGAAATAGTACCTCTTGCAACCATCTTGCAGTTTGAGTAAATTCCAATCCCTCTAATTTCATCTTGTCTACTAGATCGTGAAGATACAAAATACAGTCATCTACATAGGAAGTAACTTCTAGATCTCTAGCAGTTAGAAATGCAATAAAATTCAATCGATGTTGAATATCACTCCTAATTTTTTCTAATTCAAAGTGTTTGTATTCATCGTTACTAGTTCGATAAATGTAAGTATCTTTGTTTACATATACAATTTTATCAGAAATTAGATATAGTTTATACCAAAATTCCATATCTTCACCTAAAGTTGTTTCTTCATTAAAACGAATAGTCTCTACTCTTACACTCTTAACCAATTTTCCCCATGTAGAGCCATATGAATGATCAAATGAAGATAATAATTGTAATTTATCAATCAATTCTAGACCTGTAAATGTCTTTTTATCATATCCCCTCTGAAAAGAATGAAAATACCAACAATTATCCGCCATATGAAATCTTTTATAAGTAGATACTGATATATCTGCATTCTCATCTATAAGTGCATTATAAAGAACTTCTAAATAATCAGAATCTACCCAATCATCCGAATCAATAAAAGTGATATACTCTCCTTTAGAATGTTCAATTCCCAGATTTCGTGCAGAGGATACCCCACCATTTTCCTTTTCAAAATAGAGAAAACGAGAGTCTTTAGAAACATACTCTCTACAAATATCCGCTGAATGATCAGGTGAACCATCATTTATTAATAAACACTCGAAATTTTGATAAGTCTGCCCCATAATACTATCTAAACATTGGCGTAAATAATTTTCAACATTGTAGACTGGAACTATGATACTAATTAATTCATTTTTCATATAATTACTCCTTTAAACATAATGTTTCTTAACTGCGTTCTTTTATAACAAGATTCCCATCATTATAAACCACACTATTAGCCGGGATATCTTTACGCACTAAGCAACCTGCCCCAATAATAGTATTATCCCCAATAGTCACCCCTTTTAAAATCGTGACATTACTTCCTATCCAGCAGTCTTTTCCAACTTTAATTGGCGCAGTTGTCCACTGCCATTTTTCAATTGTTTCAGCTGTATAGATATGATCATGGTCGTAAAAACGAACTCCCTCTCCCATCATAGTTCCAGAACCTATTTCAATTCTCTCCATACAATTAAAACTGCAAGAGTTATTGATAAAGACACCATCATGCAGTATCAACTTGCCAGAAGAGACATGAAAATTTTCAAAATTTCTGCAGATAACATTAGCTCCTACAACCAAGTTGGCCTTATCATCTATTTGAAATACATTCCAATTTCCATCTTGGATGATATTTTCTTGATGATTCACCCCCGCTTGGATTGAATTTATACTATCACGAATTCTACTAACCAATTCATCAGGTCTATTCGCTTCAAAGACTTCCTGACCTTGATTCCCATGGACTGTATTGTCAAAAGCCAAGACTATTTTACCAGCCTGCATAAATTTGGAAACAATAGAATCAACTTCTTGAAAATGATTGATATCCAATAGGATGTCGCATATATTCACTAAAAAATCAATTTGCTGATTAGTTGTAACTGTCATGAGACGGACATTATATTCAGACTCCAGTACTTTTATCTTTTCAGAAAACTGTACAGGAGCTGCAATATGAAAACAAATATCTGGTAAGTTTTCTAAAATATATTCTAATTGTTCAATCTGATCACTTACAGTTAAGATTAGTGCATCACCTCGCACAGTATTTTTTCTCATCTATTTAACTCTCTTATTCTCTCTATCATTTCTGAAACTTGATCAATCTGATATATCTCTTGATCCGCTTCATAAGATTTAGTATTCTCAAAGGCTAATATTGGTTTATTTTGGGAAATAAATTGCTCTAATATCTCTACTTCCTTCTCACCATAGTTGATATCTAAAAGAAGCTGACAACTTTCCACCAATTCTCTATCCAATTCCTCTAAAGACACTGTTCCAGAATAGATAGTAACGTTTGGATACACAACAAGCCTAGAAAGATTCTCACTAACGATTACTCTTGCTGCAATCTTAAATTGCACTTCTGGTAAAGCCACTATTAGTGTTTCCAGCTGCTCAATTTGATCTGAAGCTGTATAAATCAAACAAGAAAATGGAACTTTTATAGGATAAAGATGCAATTTTTTAAGAGAATGTAAATGATGATTTTTTCCCAACTCTGTCCATTCCATATCATGGTAATACCACCAAACATCACGATAGGTTTGGCTAGCGTGTGTATGCCAAGGCTTTCTCTCTGATAAATAATGGATGATTCCTGGATATTCCTGCCCATCTGGAAAACTATAGTTTGCGAAACGTTCATGAATGACAATATGATTATTATCAAAATCTAGTTCTAGCCATTTATTTTCAAAAAGCATATTTAAAATACTTTGATCAGCCTGATCCACTTTATCATGCCATTCATTGGTTAAGTCAATCAACTTTTGAGTTATATGTTCTTGCTTCCAGAGAGCATTATTAACCAAGAGAACACCTGCATTAAAGATTTCTCGACCGAAATAGGCTCTGCCTCCAAAATCTCTAATAGCCGCCAAAGGATAATCCTGTAAATCTGTAGCAAACAATTCATCTAGATTTTTCGTTACAACTAGATCACAATCCAAATAAAGAGCTTTGTCTTCTTTCACGAAATCAGCCACAAAATAACGCAAAAATACTGTGTAACTGATATCTGTTTTATAACGTGAGATTTGCTCAGAAGTTACCCGACAATTGATAATTTCTGAATCAAACTTTTCCAAATGCTTATTTAATTGTTTCAACCATTCATTAGGAAAATCACTATTAATCAAATAGAAACGAATCGAGCGATTATGATAACAAATAGACTTAATAGTAGTCATTACCTGCTCAACATAGGCATAATTTGCTGCGAGGACAATAGCCTTCTTTTCCTTTTGATTCTGTATTGATAACTGATTTAAAAGAGTTCTTTTCATTTCAAACTCTTTATACGTTGCTGTATCGGATAAACCACTAGCTTGACCATTCGCTAGACTGACTTCCAACATCTGGCGATAAACTGCTAAGTGTTTCTCAAGAGGATATCCCATATTAGCTAGTAGAGTAATACGCTCAGACATAGCATCAACCAAGGCATGCATCCACTTTCCCGTCCAAATTCTGGAACTACTTCCTTCTCTTTGGCGATAAGCATATAAACCTTTATTCAAATAAATTGTCTTCTCAGCAAGTAAGTAAATCTTTTGATTGAGATAACCATCTTCTCCTAACTTACCTATATCAAAACGTAAGTGCTTAACCAAATCTGCCTTATAAAGTTTTCCCCAAACAGATATCAAAGCGAAACTCTTCATTTCTTGAGACTCATACAAGTTTTCAAAGATAGAAACATTGTCATAGACTTTCTCACAGTAAGAATCTCCAAATATATGGAAGTAGTACATTCCCTCAGCTTCATTAAAAGAATAATAATTTCCAACCGCAATATCAGCCTGATACTCCGTTATTTTTTTATATAGGTTTTCTACATAATCTAACTCGACCCAATCATCCGAATCAACAAAGGTCACATAAGATCCAGTCATTCGATCTAATCCCATATTTCTTGCTTCCGATTGACCACCATTCTCTTTATCAATATAGACAATTCGATTATCTTTTTGTGCATACTCTTGACAAATTATTCCTGAATTATCTGTAGAGCCATCATTGATAACGATAATTTCAAGATTTTTATAAGTTTGGTTAACTAAACTATCTAAGCATTTATCTAGGTAATGTTCAACATTATAAACTGGTACAATTACCGTAATTTTTTCAGTCATGTAGTCGTTCTCCTTTCCTACTATTATAACATTTTTTATGCTATTTTTCTGTCTCCCTTAAACTTTTAAAACGCAAAAAATCCCCTGGATGATTTTTCATCCAAGGGATTCTTCATAAATCGAAATAATAATACTTTCTATGTATTTTTAATCCGATTACTCCTCATCATCACGTTTACGGCGTTTCGCAAACAGACCTAAACCAGTCACAGCTGCCAAAGCTCCAAGGAGTACAGATGATTTGGAAGCTTCTGTACCTGTATTTGGCAATTGCTGTCTTGACTTACCTGTTGATTCTGATGGTGTTTCAGAAGATGATGCGTCAGCTGATGCTGAAGTACTTGCTGAGACCGAAGCACTTGTTGATACTGATTCAGATACCGATATGCTTGTTGACTCAGAGGTACTTGTTGACACCGATTCAGAAGCTGATACAGATGCGCTTACTGAAGCACTTTGACTGACACTTGCTGAACGTGAAGCACTATCACTCAAACTAAAGTTTGGCTTATCAGTGCTTTCTGGAACTGTCATACTTGATGAGGCACTTGTTGACGCTGAGGTAGACGCTACTGCACTTGTTGACGCTGAGGTAGACGCTACGGCACTTGTTGATGCTGAGGTAGACGCTACGGCGCTTGTGCTTGCTGAGGTAGACGCTACTGCACTTGTTGAGGCTGAGGTAGACGCTACAGCACTTGTTGATGCTGAAGTAGACGCTACAGCACTTGTTGACGCTGAGGTAGACGCTACAGCACTTGTGCTTGCTGAAGTAGACGCTACAGCACTAGTGCTTGCTGAGGTAGACGCTACAGCGCTTGTTGATGCTGAAGTAGACGCTACCGCACTTGTGCTTGCTGAAGTAGATGCTACGGCGCTTGTTGACGCTGAGGTAGACGCTACAGCACTTGTTGACGCTGAGGTAGACGCTACGGCACTTGTTGATGCTGAGGTAGACGCTACGGCGCTTGTGCTTGCTGAAGTAGACGCTACTGCACTTGTGCTTGCTGAAGTAGACGCTACGGCGCTTGTTGACGCTGAGGTAGACGCTACAGCGCTAGTACTTGCTGAAGTAGACGCTACAGCACTTGTTGAGGCTGAGGTAGACGCTACAGCGCTAGTACTTGCTGAAGTAGACGCTACGGCGCTTGTTGACGCTGAGGTAGACGCTACGGCGCTTGTGCTTGCTGAAGTAGAGGCTACAGCACTTGTGCTTGCTGAAGTAGATGCTACGGCGCTTGTTGACGCTGAGGTAGACGCTACTGCACTTGTTGACGCTGAGGTAGAGGCTACTGCACTTGTTGAGGCTGAGGTAGACGCTACTGCACTTGTTGATGCTGAAGTAGACGCTACTGCACTTGTTGACGCTGAGGTAGACGCTACAGCGCTAGTACTTGCTGAAGTAGACGCTACAGCACTTGTTGATGCTGAAGTAGACGCTACGGCACTTGTTGACGCTGAGGTAGACGCTACAGCACTTGTTGAGGCTGAGGTAGAGGCTACAGCACTTGTTGAGGCTGAGGTAGACGCTACAGCACTTGTTGATGCTGAAGTAGACGCTACAGCACTTGTGCTTGCTGAAGTAGACGCTACAGCACTAGTGCTTGCTGAGGTAGACGCTACAGCGCTTGTTGATGCTGAAGTAGACGCTACCGCACTTGTGCTTGCTGAAGTAGACGCTACGGCGCTTGTGCTTGCTGAGGTAGACGCTACGGCACTTGTTGATGCTGAGGTAGACGCTACGGCGCTTGTGCTTGCTGAGGTAGATGCTACAGCGCTTGTGCTTGCTGAAGTAGACGCTACAGCACTTGTTGACGCTGAGGTAGAGGCTACAGCACTTGTTGATGCTGAGGTAGACGCTACGGCGCTTGTTGACGCTGAGGTAGACGCTACGGCGCTTGTGCTTGCTGAAGTAGAGGCTACAGCACTTGTGCTTGCTGAAGTAGATGCTACGGCGCTTGTTGACGCTGAGGTAGACGCTACTGCACTTGTTGACGCTGAGGTAGAGGCTACTGCACTTGTTGAGGCTGAGGTAGACGCTACAGCACTTGTGCTTGCTGAAGTAGACGCTACAGCACTAGTGCTTGCTGAGGTAGACGCTACAGCGCTTGTTGATGCTGAAGTAGACGCTACGGCGCTTGTGCTTGCTGAAGTAGAGGCTACAGCACTTGTGCTTGCTGAAGTAGATGCTACGGCGCTTGTGCTTGCTGAGGTAGACGCTACAGCACTTGTTGACGCTGAAGTAGACGCTACTGCACTTGTGCTTGCTGAAGTAGACGCTACAGCGCTAGTACTTGCTGAAGTAGACGCTACAGCACTTGTTGAGGCTGAGGTAGACGCTACAGCGCTAGTACTTGCTGAAGTAGACGCTACAGCACTTGTTGAGGCTGAGGTAGATGCTACAGCACTTGTTGAGGCTGAGGTAGACGCTACAGCACTTGTTGATGCTGAAGTAGACGCTACAGCACTTGTTGACGCTGAGGTAGACGCTACAGCACTTGTGCTTGCTGAAGTAGACGCTACAGCACTAGTGCTTGCTGAGGTAGACGCTACAGCGCTTGTTGATGCTGAAGTAGACGCTACCGCACTTGTGCTTGCTGAAGTAGACGCTACGGCGCTTGTGCTTGCTGAGGTAGACGCTACGGCACTTGTTGATGCTGAGGTAGACGCTACGGCGCTTGTGCTTGCTGAGGTAGATGCTACAGCGCTTGTGCTTGCTGAAGTAGACGCTACAGCACTTGTTGACGCTGAGGTAGAGGCTACAGCACTTGTTGATGCTGAGGTAGACGCTACGGCGCTTGTTGACGCTGAGGTAGACGCTACGGCGCTTGTGCTTGCTGAAGTAGAGGCTACAGCACTTGTGCTTGCTGAAGTAGATGCTACGGCGCTTGTTGACGCTGAGGTAGACGCTACTGCACTTGTTGACGCTGAGGTAGACGCTACTGCACTTGTTGAGGCTGAGGTAGACGCTACAGCACTTGTTGATGCTGAAGTAGACGCTACGGCACTTGTTGACGCTGAGGTAGACGCTACAGCGCTAGTACTTGCTGAAGTAGACGCTACAGCACTTGTTGATGCTGAAGTAGACGCTACTGCACTTGTTGACGCTGAGGTAGACGCTACTGCACTTGTTGACGCTGAGGTAGAGGCTACGGCGCTAGTACTTGCTGAAGTAGACGCTACGGCACTTGTTGATGCTGAGGTAGACGCTACAGCACTTGTTGAGGCTGAGGTAGACGCTACGGCACTTGTTGATGCTGAGGTAGACGCTACGGCGCTTGTGCTTGCTGAGGTAGACGCTACAGCACTTGTTGACGCTGAAGTAGACGCTACTGCACTTGTGCTTGCTGAAGTAGACGCTACAGCGCTAGTACTTGCTGAAGTAGACGCTACAGCACTTGTTGAGGCTGAGGTAGACGCTACAGCGCTAGTACTTGCTGAAGTAGACGCTACAGCACTTGTTGAGGCTGAGGTAGATGCTACAGCACTTGTTGAGGCTGAGGTAGACGCTACAGCGCTAGTACTTGCTGAAGTAGACGCTACAGCACTTGTTGAGGCTGAGGTAGATGCTACAGCACTTGTTGAGGCTGAGGTAGACGCTACAGCACTTGTTGAGGCTGAGGTAGACGCTACAGCGCTAGTACTTGCTGAAGTAGACGCTACAGCACTTGTTGAGGCTGAGGTAGACGCTACAGCACTTGTTGACGCTGAGGTAGACGCTACTGCACTTGTTGACGCTGAGGTAGACGCTACAGCACTTGTGCTTGCTGAAGTAGATGCTACGGCGCTTGTTGATGCTGAGGTAGACGCTACGGCGCTTGTGCTTGCTGAGGTAGATGCTACAGCGCTTGTGCTTGCTGAAGTAGATGCTACAGCACTTGTTGAGGCTGAGGTAGACGCTACAGCACTTGTTGATGCTGAAGTAGACGCTACAGCACTTGTTGACGCTGAGGTAGACGCTACAGCGCTAGTACTTGCTGAAGTAGACGCTACTGCACTTGTTGATGCTGAAGTAGACGCTACTGCACTTGTTGACGCTGAGGTAGAGGCTACGGCGCTAGTACTTGCTGAAGTAGAGGCTACAGCACTTGTGCTTGCTGAAGTAGATGCTACGGCGCTTGTTGACGCTGAGGTAGACGCTACTGCACTTGTTGACGCTGAGGTAGACGCTACGGCACTTGTTGATGCTGAGGTAGACGCTACGGCGCTTGTGCTTGCTGAGGTAGACGCTACAGCACTTGTTGACGCTGAGGTAGACGCTACGGCACTTGTTGACGCTGAGGTAGACGCTACAGCGCTTGTGCTTGCTGAGGTAGACGCTACAGCACTTGTTGATGCTGAGGTAGACGCTACAGCACTTGTTGAGGCTGAGGTAGACGCTACTGCACTTGTTGACGCTGAGGTAGACGCTACAGCACTTGTGCTTGCTGAAGTAGACGCTACGGCGCTTGTGCTTGCTGAAGTAGACGCTACAGCACTTGTGCTTGCTGAAGTAGACGCTACGGCGCTTGTTGACGCTGAGGTAGACGCTACAGCGCTAGTACTTGCTGAAGTAGACGCTACAGCACTTGTTGAGGCTGAGGTAGACGCTACAGCGCTAGTACTTGCTGAAGTAGACGCTACAGCACTTGTTGAGGCTGAGGTAGATGCTACAGCACTTGTTGATGCTGAAGTAGACGCTACAGCGCTAGTACTTGCTGAGGTAGACGCTACGGCACTTGTTGATGCTGAAGTAGACGCTACGGCGCTTGTGCTTGCTGAGGTAGACGCTACAGCACTTGTGCTTGCTGAAGTAGACGCTACAGCACTTGTTGAGGCTGAGGTAGATGCTACAGCACTTGTTGAGGCTGAGGTAGACGCTACAGCACTTGTTGACGCTGAGGTAGACGCTACAGCACTTGTGCTTGCTGAAGTAGACGCTACAGCACTAGTGCTTGCTGAGGTAGACGCTACAGCGCTTGTTGATGCTGAAGTAGACGCTACAGCACTTGTGCTTGCTGAAGTAGACGCTACGGCGCTTGTGCTTGCTGAGGTAGACGCTACGGCACTTGTTGACGCTGAGGTAGAGGCTACGGCGCTAGTACTTGCTGAAGTAGACGCTACAGCACTTGTTGAGGCTGAGGTAGACGCTACGGCACTTGTTGACGCTGAGGTAGAGGCTACGGCGCTAGTACTTGCTGAAGTAGACGCTACAGCACTTGTTGATGCTGAGGTAGACGCTACAGCACTTGTTGACGCTGAGGTAGACGCTACAGCACTTGTGCTTGCTGAAGTAGACGCTACGGCGCTTGTGCTTGCTGAGGTAGACGCTACAGCACTTGTGCTTGCTGAAGTAGACGCTACAGCACTTGTTGA
>NZ_PNGD01000003.1:60039-70985 GCF_002871495.1 Streptococcus sp. UMB0029 | reverse complement strand
GTAGACGCTACAGCACTTGTTGACGCTGAGGTAGACGCTACTGCACTTGTTGACGCTGAGGTAGATGCTACAGCACTTGTTGAGGCTGAGGTAGACGCTACTGCACTTGTTGATGCTGAGGTAGATGCTACGGCACTTGTGCTTGCTGAAGTAGACGCTACGGCGCTTGTTGACGCTGAAGTAGACGCTACGGCACTTGTTGACGCTGAGGTAGACGCTACAGCGCTAGTACTTGCTGAAGTAGACGCTACTGCACTTGTTGATGCTGAAGTAGACGCTACGGCACTTGTTGACGCTGAGGTAGACGCTACGGCACTTGTTGATGCTGAGGTAGAGGCTACGGCGCTTGTTGATGCTGAGGTAGATGCTACGGCACTTGTGCTTGCTGAAGTAGACGCTACGGCGCTTGTTGACGCTGAGGTAGATGCTACGGCACTTGTTGATGCTGAGGTAGATGCTACGGCGCTTGTGCTTGCTGAAGTAGACGCTACAGCACTAGTGCTTGCTGAGGTAGACGCTACAGCACTTGTTGATGCTGAGGTAGACGCTACGGCACTTGTTGATGCTGAAGTAGACGCTACGGCGCTTGTTGACGCTGAGGTAGACGCTACGGCGCTAGTACTTGCTGAAGTAGACGCTACAGCACTTGTGCTTGCTGAAGTAGATGCTACGGCGCTTGTTGACGCTGAGGTAGACGCTACAGCACTTGTTGATGCTGAGGTAGACGCTACGGCGCTTGTGCTTGCTGAGGTAGACGCTACAGCACTTGTTGACGCTGAGGTAGACGCTACAGCACTTGTGCTTGCTGAAGTAGACGCTACGGCGCTTGTTGAGGCTGAGGTAGACGCTACAGCGCTAGTACTTGCTGAAGTAGACGCTACTGCACTTGTTGACGCGGACAAGGAAGCCTGTTGTGATCTATAATCTGAATCATCTACAGTAATAGTAACAGGTACTTCATCTGTTGAGCCATCTGGATAAGTAACCACAACTGTCTTCGTATGTTCTCCAACTCCTAAACCTGTCAAGGTTGTTCCTGGTTTCCACTCATATCTAGTACCAGTTGGATGGCTTGGAGTTCCTTGAGCAGCTGTAACATAGTCCCCAGCAGCACCTGTGATGTCAACTGTTTGCTGACCAGATGGGGGTGTAAATGTTCGATTAGCCGTTGATTCCCCTCCCTCGTACTTATCAGTTTGAGCATGTATTTCAATCTTGAAACCTGAACCCTGAGTATCTCCAGTTGGACTATCATATTTCAGATTATCTCCACCTGAAAAGGCTCCAAATTTATCATAAGCATAAAGATATCGAGTATAAGATCCCAAAGTTGCATTAAGTGGAACATCCCCCTTAATATTTACTTTTAGAGGATTGCTTTCTGTTGCTTGTCCATCAACATTGAGTTTATTGGTTGGAACTTCTAGTCTGACATTCCCAAATGGTCCTGGATAACTTGATGTTGTTGATGATGGTCCCCATGGATTAGCATCATTTGCATACTTGAAAGAAACAATCTTCCCTTGGTCATCTGTATATTTAAGATTTGCTTCAAAACTTTCCCCACGGTAAACAACAATCTTATGTGGTTCAGAGGCTGTAACTATCGCATTCTTAACTGCCTCAATTCGACCCATCACAGGTTTTTGGTTATCAACAACCGAAATTGGAACATCAATCGTTTCACTTGAACCATCCTTATAAGTCAAGGTTGCAGTTGCTTTTTGTTCACCTGCTCTTGTAGTATCTAAGTTATCACGATTCAAAGAAATGGTCGTACCATCTGTCTCGTAGTTGCTAATCAAACCTTTAATTGTTTCATCTGTCACAGTTTGATCTTTTGCAATTTCATACTTAGTTGCTGTTGGTTCGTTGGTTGGTTTATCCTTTTGTTCCTTGACTACAAGACCTAGACCTGAATAGCTAGGATTGTTATTCCCATCTATCGCAACAATTCCGAATTTTTTATTTCCTACATCTTCTCGTGTTGGATCAAGAAGTAAGACTGTCCGTTTGAGGTTAGGGTCGCTTTCATCCTTTGTTAATGTTACCTTAGATGGATCAAAATTTCGTGAAGCCCCATCTGAATTTACTATTGTGTTTGAGAAATCCACTATGTTAAAGGTAGGAATTTTGTTATTACCCGTTTCCTTTTCAGAGGCTGTGATAACAATACTAGAAGTCTCACCAGCATAGATAATCGGAGAACCTGGAGCGATATCCTGTCCCGTAGTAGAAGAAACTGGGATTACTTGTCCATCTTTTGTAATAGTGATCTTAGGTCCTTGAGTATTAACTCCGACAACGGTCGCTTCCGACTTAGCAGGTTGACTACGTTTGTAGGTCGAAGTAGCAATAACCTTCGTATTGTCTTCCACTTCAGAGGCTGGAATATCAATACTTCCTGTATTTGGGTTAAAACCAAGTGTAGCTGGGAAATCTCCCTGTTTCTCCCATTTATTACCTACTTTTTGAATAGTGACTGTCTTATCATTTCTTTGCCCTGTTGGACGATAAGTTAGCGTCATCTTGTCAACTGGTTTATCAGCAGTTTCTACAGGAGTAGCTGTTGCACTTCCTATAGTAAGACCCGAATTTGGTGCCACTAGTCGTGGTTGTGCCGGAGTTTGGTTAACGATGTTATGGGCTGTAACCTTGTTACTTTCATTAGACTCAACATAGTTCTTTTGCACACCATCTCTATCTGTATAGGTAGACTGATTATCTACAATACTCTTCACATGGTAACTATTTCCACTTCCCAAACCAACCTTATTAAAGACCGCTGTGCCATCTGCTGCTGCCGTTGTCGTTGCGATTAGCTGACCATTTTCATAAAGGGCAACTTTCTTACCTGCTATTGCGTTTGCAACACGAATGTCCTGCTTTTCAATACCATCTTGCAACTGGGTTGTGATTTGTGGCGTTTTTGGTTTGATAACAAAAGTAATTGGTGTATCATCTTCAAAACCATCCGTTGTAAAGTGACGGTGGATGTTCAAAGCCATTACACCTGGCTCACGTCCAATAGACTTATGTGGCACTTCTGTTCCATCCGATACCTTACGATAAGTCAAGGTTCCTTTGAATGTTCCATCACTATTTACTGGTCCTTTAGGAACCCCATAGTCTTCTCCATTTTGAGCTGTAGTGATTAGATATTTATTAGCATCTGGGAAACCATTATTTGCTAGATTAGAGTCTACTACCTCTCCCCACGCTTCAAATCCAGCTCGTACAAAATCTAAATAGCTATATGGTGCGTTTACTTGGTTTACAAAATGGGTGCTACCACCTTTGATACGAACTGGGTAAGCTTCTTTGTTACTGATATCCGCTGGGTTGGTATGAAGACCAATAGCCGCAAAAGTTGTTGCTGGCGAGGCTGCACCATAGAGAACTTGCATGTTCTTAATCATACCATTAGTAGTTGAGTCTGGCACTGTCGTTCTAAAACGCATAACCTCACTCGAACCACCGCCTGATACTTGCACACGTTGCCAAATAGTTCGTCTCTCTGATGTTTTTGGATTTACCGCATCCTTCAAGGCTTGAGTTGAAGGATAACTTGCATTTTGACTACGCGAAAAAGCACGGAACATATTGTGTTCTTCATCTTCACTATAGAGAGAAATCAAACCACGGTCTGCACGTCCAAAATTTGACAAAGCAGTCTTCTCTGCTCCACGAAGTTCCATCACACCGTGTCGCCCAGGCATCATATTGTCATTAGCAGTGACACCTAGGTTTGACAAATCATCATACTGACCAGTAATCGTTGAACGATAGTTGGCATTAATGATTTCTTCAGGCATGTTAACAATTGTTGGAATTTGAATCCAGTTATTTGCCAAAGTTGGAGACAGTTGCGATTTAGGGTCAGATACTAGAGTCCAAACCAAAGAAGTAATCTTCCCTTTACTGTCATATTCTGGAATAACATTTAGATTGATGTTGTTATTCAATCGATTTTCCGCATTGTCAGAGTTACCTGAAGAAAAAGCTCTAATTTTCTCACCGTTCTTACCATAGGTAACTACTTCATCACCAATCGCATTCGAACCTGACATTACGTTTTTAACTCTAAATTGCGAGCCTTGCTTCATGACTTGGCCATTTAGCTTATCTCGTTTTCCTGAATTTGCACGCAATACTACATTGGCGATTGAAGCTTCTGCAGCCTTGGCCTGCTTGATAACCGCTGTTAGATCAGCATTAGGATTTTTCAAGGCTTCTTCGATAGCTGTTACAGCAGCATTAACCTTAGCAACAGCTGATTCAGTATTTGGAAGACCGATAGACTTAGCTAGGTATTCACCCATAGAAGCTGAGATTTTAGAAAGACGTTTACGGTCTTCTTCAGCTTTTTTATTGCTCTCAGCCGATACTGTAGTTGCTACTGCAGCTGTTGTTGTCGTATCCACCAAGCTTGAAGTTGTTGATGTGAGTTGACTTAAACGATTTTCAACTGCCTGAAGAGAAGCCAAACTGTTCGTGATGACTTTTGAAAGAGCTGCATCAGCTGTAGTATTAGCTGTATCTTCTTTACGTACAGATGTCTCTTTGTTTGAAGCTGTTTCTGATGCTACTGGTTTTGCAAGTTCAGAAGTTGCTCCAGCTTGTGATTGAGAAGCACTTGCTAAAGCTGATGTACTTGCTGAGGTAGACGCTACCGCACTTGTTGATGCTGATGCGCTTGCAGATACAGAGGCACTTGTTGAAGCACTTACTGATTGACTTTCACTTTCTGAAAGATGCTTACTTGCATTCTTTGAAGCTTCCTTAGACAAAGATTGGCTTTGGCTGACAGAAACTGATAGGCTGTCTGCTTGAGCCCCCTCCTGATCTTTTACTGTTCCCAAAGTTACTGTATCTGTATTTGCAAGTGTTTGATTTGACTCTACTGTCTTTTCGAGAGCATCATTGGCATAAACAGTTGTTTGTGTTGCAACTGCTCCTCCAAGCACCGTCCCTGCTGCAGCTATCCCCTTCAGGATATCCAAGCCAGTAAGTGTATTTGCTGATTGTTCTTCAATCACTTCAGTTGTTACCTGAGCAGCATCTACACCACCTCGTAAGACTTTAAAGAGACCAAATTGAGAGGTCGATGCACGCAACCAATGCTTACCCGACTTGATCAACTTGAAACGGGTCACACGATCCGTTTCCCTATATTCACCTTCTTGGCGTCTAAAAAACATTTTTTAGATTCCTTTCCTTCTATTTTTATGTGTATTTATCAATAAAATACCAATCTATATTATACACTGATAAATCAAATATTTCAAACTTATAGAAAATTATTTTACCTAAAAAAAAAAAGCATTTTTATATTACTAGACTCTGAATTACAATTTTTCATAATTATCAACAACATCTCCAATTTCAAACGATTTCAAAGTCTATAAATTTAATTCTTAATCATTTTATGTATTTATATTTAGAAATATTAAATTTTTGTTACAAAAATTTAAACTAGAATTGGAAAATAATACTCTATTTATTAATATATTGATTTTCTGTGATATTTGTATACTTATATATCTTTTTATATCTATAGTAAGCTACATTAGCATGAAACAATACATAAACATTTTAGCTCCTATTTACCATAGAATAATGCAAGAAGGACAGTATCTCTATGCCCTTGAATGTCTTTATTCTAACATCAATGAACGATCAAACATATCATTTATTAAAAGTATTTATTTTTTAATACTCAATTCAAACTCTCTCTACCCAGACTGTTTAAGTATTCACTCCTTCGCTCCATTTCTATTATAGAAGTTTCTTAACTACTATGCTTCTTATGATTTGTTGTTACTACACTTTCTGCGCTTAAGAGACATCATGAGATAAGTCGTACATCTTCCACGTTTATACAAGATATGAGAACTTTAAAAGGTTACAATTAAAATAGGAAATCTGACCCGAGACTGGGCAAAAATTCAATTTCAGGAAAAAATGAAGTAAATATTCACACAATAAAAGGCATAGTATCAAGGTTTTTCAAGGGCTGATATTATGCGTTTTTTAATTTTAAAGACTTTTTGCTCAGTATCATAAAGATTTATCTTTTTCACACAAACATTAGTCCTAATTCAATTACTCTCTTGATTTACATATATAGATTACGTTTACCTATTTGGACTTTAGAGATTCTAGCTTTTTATCTACTATATTGAGGGTCTTACTATTACGTTTCTGTTTGTAGAGCCACTATTTCGCTGTTCCTTCCTCTGACGATTCTTATTTCCAGCGTCAGCTTCACCTTTCCGTATTCAAGTACAGCCTGTAGCTAGCTTCCTAGTTTGCTCTTTGATTTTCATTAAGTACTAATGGTTATATAGCAGATTGAACCTAGAATAGTACAATAAGGATTCTAAAACGTTTCTAGAAATTAATTTGACTTTCCTAATCTCTTTGTTCATATCTTATTTCAATCTACTATATTATGACCGTCAGATCGTACTCAAAAAAATCCCCTGGATGATTTTCATCCAAGGGATTTCTTTATAAATCGAAATAATAGTACTTTCTATGTATTTTTAATCCGATTACTCTTCATCATCACGTTTACGGCGTTTTGCAATCAAACCTAGACCAGTCACAGCTGCCAAAGCTCCAAGGAGTATAGATGATTTAGAAGCTTCTGTACCTGTATTTGGCAATTGCTGTCTTGACTTACCTGCTGATTCTGATGGCGTTTCAGAAGATAATGTATTTACTGATGTCGATGTGTTTGCTGATGCTGATTCTGACGCTACAGCACTTGTTGATGCTGAAGTAGACGCTACGGCGCTTGTGCTTGCTGAGGTAGACGCTACAGCACTTGTGCTTGCTGAGGTAGACGCTACAGCACTTGTGCTTGCTGAAGTAGACGCTACTGCACTTGTTGATGCTGAAGTAGACGCTACGGCGCTTGTGCTTGCTGAAGTAGACGCTACAGCACTTGTTGACGCTGAGGTAGATGCTACAGCACTTGTGCTTGCTGAGGTAGATGCTACGGCGCTTGTGCTTGCTGAAGTAGACGCTACTGCACTTGTTGATGCTGAAGTAGACGCTACGGCGCTTGTTGATGCTGAGGTAGACGCTACCGCACTTGTTGATGCTGAGGTAGACGCTACTGCACTTGTGCTTGCTGAGGTAGATGCTACAGCGCTTGTGCTTGCTGAAGTAGACGCTACGGCGCTTGTGCTTGCTGAGGTAGACGCTACGGCGCTAGTACTTGCTGAGGTAGACGCTACGGCACTTGTTGACGCTGAGGTAGAGGCTACAGCACTAGTGCTTGCTGAGGTAGACGCTACCGCACTTGTGCTTGCTGAGGTAGAGGCTACGGCGCTTGTTGATGCTGAAGTAGACGCTACAGCACTTGTTGACGCTGAGGTAGACGCTACTGCGCTTGTTGACGCTGAGGTAGAGGCTACTGCGCTTGTTGATGCTGAGGTAGACGCTACGGCGCTAGTTGATGCTGAGGTAGACGCTACGGCACTTGTGCTTGCTGAGGTAGATGCTACGGCACTTGTTGATGCTGAGGTAGACGCTACGGCGCTTGTGCTTGCTGAGGTAGACGCTACAGCACTTGTTGATGCTGAGGTAGACGCTACTGCACTTGTTGATGCTGAGGTAGACGCTACAGCACTTGTGCTTGCTGAGGTAGATGCTACTGCACTTGTTGATGCTGAGGTAGACGCTACAGCACTTGTGCTTGCTGAAGTAGACGCTACGGCACTTGTTGAAGCCGAGGTAGACGCTACGGCGCTAGTACTTGCTGAAGTAGACGCTACTGCACTTGTGCTTGCTGAGGTAGATGCTACGGCGCTTGTGCTTGCTGAGGTAGATGCTACGGCGCTTGTGCTTGCTGAAGTAGACGCTACAGCACTTGTGCTTGCTGAGGTAGACGCTACAGCACTTGTTGAGGCTGAGGTAGACGCTACTGCACTTGTTGATGCTGAGGTAGACGCTACAGCACTTGTGCTTGCTGAAGTAGACGCTACGGCACTTGTTGAAGCCGAGGTAGACGCTACGGCGCTAGTACTTGCTGAAGTAGACGCTACTGCACTTGTGCTTGCTGAGGTAGATGCTACGGCGCTTGTGCTTGCTGAGGTAGATGCTACGGCGCTTGTGCTTGCTGAAGTAGACGCTACTGCACTTGTGCTTGCTGAGGTAGACGCTACAGCACTTGTTGAGGCTGAGGTAGACGCTACTGCACTTGTTGAGGCTGAGGTAGACGCTACGGCGCTTGTGCTTGCTGAGGTAGACGCTACTGCACTTGTTGAGGCTGAAGTAGACGCTACTGCACTTGTTGATGCTGAGGTAGACGCTACGGCACTTGTGCTTGCTGAGGTAGATGCTACGGCACTTGTTGATGCTGAGGTAGACGCTACAGCACTTGTTGATGCTGAGGTAGACGCTACTGCACTTGTTGATGCTGAGGTAGACGCTACGGCGCTTGTGCTTGCTGAGGTAGACGCTACAGCACTTGTTGACGCTGAGGTAGACGCTACAGCACTTGTGCTTGCTGAAGTAGACGCTACAGCACTTGTTGATGCTGAGGTAGACGCTACTGCACTTGTTGATGCTGAAGTAGACGCTACTGCACTTGTTGATGCTGAGGTAGACGCTACAGCACTTGTGCTTGCTGAGGTAGATGCTACTGCACTTGTTGATGCTGAGGTAGACGCTACTGCACTTGTGCTTGCTGAGGTAGATGCTACAGCACTTGTTGATGCTGAAGTAGACGCTACCACACTTTTGCTTGCTGAAGTAGACGCTACAGCACTTGTTGACGCTGAGGTAGAGGCTACAGCACTTGTGCTTGCTGAGGTAGAGGCTACAGCGCTTGTTGATGCTGAAGTAGACGCTACGGCACTTGTTGATGCTGAAGTAGACGCTACGGCGCTTGTGCTTGCTGAGGTAGACGCTACGGCACTTGTTGACGCTGAGGTAGACGCTACGGCACTTGTGCTTGCTGAGGTAGACGCTACGGCGCTTGTTGATGCTGAGGTAGATGCTACCGCACTTGTGCTTGCTGAAGTAGACGCTACAGCACTAGTGCTTGCTGAGGTAGACGCTACGGCGCTTGTGCTTGCTGAGGTAGACGCTACAGCACTTGTTGATGCTGAGGTAGACGCTACAGCACTTGTTGATGCTGAGGTAGACGCTACAGCACTTGTTGACGCTGAAGTAGACGCTACGGCGCTTGTGCTTGCTGAGGTAGACGCTACAGCACTTGTGCTTGCTGAAGTAGACGCTACGGCACTTGTTGAAGCCGAGGTAGACGCTACAGCACTTGTTGATGCTGAAGTAGACGCTACTGCACTTGTTGACGCTGAGGTAGAGGCTACGGCACTTGTTGATGCTGAAGTAGACGCTACAGCACTTGTACTTGCTGAGGTAGACGCTACAGCGCTTGTGCTTGCTGAGGTAGACGCTACGGCGCTTGTGCTTGCTGAGGTAGACGCTACTGCACTTGTTGACGCTGAGGTAGACGCTACAGCACTTGTGCTTGCTGAGGTAGACGCTACGGCGCTTGTTGATGCTGAGGTAGACGCTACGGCGCTAGTACTTGCTGAAGTAGACGCTACGGCGCTTGTGCTTGCTGAGGTAGACGCTACAGCACTTGTTGAAGCCGAGGTAGACGCTACGGCGCTAGTACTTGCTGAGGTAGACGCTACGGCGCTTGTACTTGCTGATGTAGAGGCTACGGCGCTTGTGCTTGCTGAAGTAGACGCTACGGCGCTTGTGCTTGCTGAGGTAGAGGCTACAGCACTTGTTGACGCTGAGGTAGACGCTACAGCGCTTGTTGACGCTGAAGTAGACGCTACAGCACTTGTTGACGCTGAGGTAGACGCTACAGCACTTGTTGATGCTGAAGTAGACGCTACGGCGCTTGTGCTTGCTGAGGTAGAGGCTACAGCACTTGTTGACGCTGAGGTAGACGCTACAGCACTTGTTGACGCTGAGGTAGACGCTACAGCACTTGTACTTGCTGAAGTAGACGCTACAGCACTTGTTGACGCTGAGGTAGACGCTACAGCACTTGTTGATGCTGAGGTAGAGGCTACAGCACTTGTGCTTGCTGAGGTAGACGCTACAGCACTTGTGCTTGCTGAAGTAGACGCTACAGCGCTTGTTGACGCTGAGGTAGACGCTACAGCGCTTGTTGACGCTGAAGTAGACGCTACAGCACTTGTTGACGCTGAGGTAGAGGCTACGGCACTTGTGCTTGCTGAGGTAGACGCTACAGCACTTGTTGACGCTGAGGTAGAGGCTACGGCACTTGTGCTTGCTGAGGTAGAGGCTACAGCACTTGTGCTTGCTGAGGTAGACGCTACAGCACTTGTGCTTGCTGAAGTAGACGCTACAGCACTTGTTGACGCTGAGGTAGAGGCTACGGCGCTTGTTGATGCTGAAGTAGACGCTACAGCACTTGTTGACGCTGAGGTAGACGCTACAGCACTTGTTGATGCTGAAGTAGACGCTACGGCGCTTGTGCTTGCTGAAGTAGACGCTACAGCACTTGTTGACGCTGAGGTAGACGCTACAGCACTTGTTGATGCTGAAGTAGACGCTACGGCGCTTGTGCTTGCTGAGGTAGACGCTACAGCACTTGTTGATGCTGAAGTAGACGCTACAGCACTTGTTGACGCTGAGGTAGACGCTACAGCACTTGTTGATGCTGAAGTAGACGCTACGGCGCTTGTGCTTGCTGAGGTAGACGCTACAGCACTTGTGCTTGCTGAGGTAGATGCTACCGCACTTGTGCTTGCTGAGGTAGACGCTACAGCACTTGTGCTTGCTGAAGTAGACGCTACAGCACTTGTTGACGCTGAGGTAGAGGCTACGGCACTTGTGCTTGCTGAGGTAGAGGCTACAGCACTTGTGCTTGCTGAGGTAGACGCTACAGCACTTGTGCTTGCTGAAGTAGACGCTACAGCACTTGT
>NZ_PNGD01000003.1:0-59984 GCF_002871495.1 Streptococcus sp. UMB0029 | reverse complement strand
GCTGAGGTAGAGGCTACAGCACTTGTGCTTGCTGAGGTAGACGCTACAGCACTTGTTGACGCTGAGGTAGAGGCTACGGCACTTGTGCTTGCTGAGGTAGAGGCTACAGCGCTTGTTGATGCTGAGGTAGACGCTACAGCACTTGTTGACGCTGAGGTAGAGGCTACAGCACTTGTTGACGCTGAGGTAGAGGCTACAGCACTTGTTGATGCTGAAGTAGACGCTACAGCACTTGTTGACGCTGAGGTAGAGGCTACGGCACTTGTGCTTGCTGAAGTAGACGCTACAGCGCTTGTTGATGCTGAAGTAGACGCTACAGCACTTGTTGATGCTGAGGTAGACGCTACAGCACTTGTACTTGCTGAAGTAGACGCTACAGCACTTGTTGACGCTGAGGTAGACGCTACAGCGCTTGTTGACGCTGAGGTAGACGCTACGGCGCTTGTTGATGCTGAAGTAGACGCTACAGCGCTTGTGCTGGCTGAGGTAGATGCTACGGCACTTGTTGATGCTGAGGTAGACGCTACGGCGCTTGTGCTTGCTGAAGTTGATGCAGACACTGATGCACGGTAATCGGAGTCAGATATATCTGGCGTTACTGTATTCACCGTTCCATCTTTATAAGTAATGGTTACCGTTCCCTTCTCTGCAATAGAATAACTTCTGATACGGTTTGCAGTCTCTGGATTCGCTGTTTTCACAGCAGCTAAGATTTCATCTTTCTCACGCCGACTCAGAGCGTTTGGATGTTTAACTTGGAAGACTACTGACGGCTTCTTACCAGGGAATTTCTCATTCAACTTCCCTTGGGCGACAACTACTGTTGGAGTTCTCGATTCATTATTAGACAAGTCCACAGCTTTTACACCAAGTGTCCATCTATTTCCATCTGCATGTGGCTGATTAGGATTATAAGTAGCTGTATACTCTAAAGTAGCAGGAGCATTCGTTGGTTTATTCTTGAATCCTGGTGCACTATCATTCGAAGAATAGTCACCTGAGAATATTCTATCTTTATCTGATGTACCATCGTAAAGTTTCAAATCTCTAAGTTTACCACTATTATCTGAACCTTTTAAGACAACCTTAACTTCGTCTCCTGCAAAAATCTCGTACCAGGACGGACATTATTTTTCGGAGAAAGTTTTTCCCACCTACCATTATTCTTGACATAGATTTCAAATTCAGGGTTTGGAGATACATTTTCTTTAGTAATTATATTAGAAGATGTGTCAGATTGAAGAGTTACATTGCTACCATTTGGATCCCTAACAACCATTTCTTGTTTAACCGTTACATTTCCTGTAGGCAACAAACCATTATTGGTATCAGTAACCCGTTTCAACTCAGACGGTTCAAACGTCACACTTGCTCCAGTAGACTTTTTAGTAAAGGTTTCGGTACCAATGGTTAAAGTGACTGTTGCTCCTGGTATTACATCTGTCACTGTAATACTACGATTTGGCAGACCTCCTTGTAGCTTCACTTGACTATCTGCGATTCGTGGTGGGTTCGGTCTAACTTTGATAGTTACAGGAACATTTGTACTGTTGCCTGCTTTATCTGCAGAACCTTGTGGTAAAGTAACTTTAACTTCTTTCTTATAGATACCTGGAGCTGAAGCATCAGGTCTGGATACCCACTCATAAGTTGTTCCAGTAGGAATCACCACTCTAGAATCAGAATTTTTAAGTGCATTACCAGGATTGGCAATAATATCATTTAGTGGAGTTGTATTTCCAACTGTTGTAACATACTCTTGTTTAGCCACTGGATCCACTACTGTATAAGTAAAGCTTGTCTCACTTGTCAAAGCACGATCTTGTGCAGACGGAGATCCAAAGCGCCCTGTTGGATAAGTTGCTTTTACAGTATAGGTTGTACGGTGGGTCGTAGCTGAATCAGCAGTTGTATGCCAGACATCACTAAATTTAGGTGACCCAGTTCGATTATTTAGTGGTGCACTTGCATTGTTATTCAGACGATACTCATAAGCAAATGTTGTTCCTGAAGGAAGAGATGGATTATTGATATAAAGATATGAATCTCCACCTATATTATTAGCATAGCTACCGCCAACAGTTCTATCACCTGAAGCTGCTTTAAAAGCATAAAATTGACCAGTAACTCTATTATTGGTTTTAGTCTCAATCTTTTGGTAAACTCTGTAATTGTATGTTAAATCCGTAGTAGTGTTATCTGGGTGAGTTACCGTTAAGATTGCAGTTCTAGGGTTCTCTCTGTCCCCCATCGCTGTCATTGTAGGAGCTTGCCCTTGTTTCCATGCAAATCTTGTCCCACTAGGAAAGTCAGATGCTCCACCAACTGGGCGCACAAGACTTCTTGGATTTATATTAGATAGAGGCTCGTCGCTAACTGCATAAAAGTGCTCAGTTGTTTTCTCTACACCATACTTAACATTGTTTGTGACTGTATCCGTGGTTTTATCACGATAAGTAATGGTAACATCTCCATTATTAGCTACACTGATTGATCCTTCTTCAGATCCTTTTTTGTAATCTGTACTTGAAAGAACGCTTGCATTGGCTGCTTTAAAGTTAGCCAATACTTGATTTCTTTCTGTTGGACTTAAATTTGTTTTATCATTTACTGCGACAGTCGCGCCACTCACAGGATTTTGTCGCTCATTGAATCCTTTGATATGGAAATTGGTAACAGCTCTAGCAGTCTGACCATCAATATCTGTAACGGTATATTCAAGAGGATAAGTACCTGGTCTATACGGTTCCCAAGCAGTACCTTTACGACCAACTGTACCTGTTATATCAATATTGCGGGAGGTTTGATATCCTGTTCGATTTCCTCTATAGTCATAAGCCCACAAATCCCCTTGCCCTCTTCTACTAGTAGCAGGGTAGTTTGGGGAAGTTATACCTGTAATAATAGCATTGGATGCAGAAGCACTGATTCTATCCATCCCTCTATCATCACGTAATTGTATCTGAAAATTAGTGACGGCATCATCATTATAAAAAGTGACATCAGATGGCATCGTAATCCTAGGCGGATTAGAAGCTGCACGGCTCTGACCTGCTGCACGATTAGGAACTGCTATACTTCTACTCATACGTGGGGCATGCGATACTCTAGTAGCTACTTCATTATGCATAGAAGGAGTATCGTCCCCAAAAGTATCCGCACTTGTAAATGGTTGGCTACTTGTAGCAACCCTTGCATCCAATGTTGCAGTTGCTGACTTATCATTTACAGTAGCATAAACTTCAATCGTTGCTTCTAGGTTTCTTTGTTTATCGTGGCGTATATCATAAACATACTCATTTCCTGAGCCACCACGTTTCTCCATTTCTTGTCCATTATTAAAGGTCACACGAGTAATAGTCGTATTAGGATCTACATCCGCAATCAGCCCTACATGATGCAAGGCACTGTTCGCGTGCATATTGATACGCCACACAACTTCATTACTATTTCTATCATATCTACCAGACTCAATCGAAGCTGTCGTTCCATGACTAGAGAGTGATGCCCTAGGAGATGTTCCTCTCTCTATCGCTTGTCCGTTACGACTATCACGTTGACCTGAATGTGCACCTAGAACAGCATTGACAATGGAATTACGAGCAGAGGTCGCTTTTTGTACTACTGATGTCAAATCACTCGTCGGATCCGCCAAGGCTTTTTCAATCTCCGTAACGGCAGCATTCACTTTGGTAATAGCAGAGTCCGCATTCGGCAATCCTACAGCTTTTGCTAAGTACTCACCCATCTCAGCTGAAAGTTTGGTTAACTTCTTACGATTTTCATCCTGTTGTTTAGCTGAAACTTCTGTTGTTGCTATGGCACCAGCAGTCACTCCTACTAAACTTGTTGTGTCAGAAGTTGCTTTAGCAACATTCGCACCAGCCTTTCCATCAATCTCAGCAGCCTTCAGTACAGCAGAATCAATTTTAAGATTAGTTGATTCTTTTGAAGGTGAGGAAGACTGTTCAGTTGTTGCTACAGATGTGCTCTGTTCAGCTGATAAACTTGACGCTACAGAAAAACTTTCTGACTCACTTTTTGATTGACTAGTACTAGTAGAAGCACTGACCGACTCACTAGTTGAAGTACTTGCAGAAAGACTAGCTGATGGACTAGCTGAAACACTTGCTGAAGTGCTATTAGACACCGACACCGATTCCGACTTCGAAGCGCTTTCACTCAAAGAACTAGAACTCTCTGAATTGCTTGCATTTGTCGTACCTAAAACTACCGTATCGTTTGCTACTAAAACATCTGATTTATCTAGTGTTTTTTCCAAAGCTACTGCTTCATTTGCAAACACTTTGGTTTGCGTCGCAACAGCACCACCTAAAACAGCTCCTGTAGTCACGACCCCTCGGATAATATCTAACCCCGTAATTGAATGGTTAACTTTATCTTCTACCACCTCAGTCATAACTTGAGTCGTATCAACACCACCCCTCATAACTTTAAACAAGCCAAAAAGAGAGGTTGAAGCTCTCAACCAATGTTTACCTGATTTAATTAACTTATAGCGTGTCACACGGTCTGTTTCTCTGTACCGACCATTCTGACGTCTAAAAAACATTTTCTACTCCTTTTCCAGACAAAAGTGTAAACTCTTGCCAAGTTTACTCATACTTCTTTAGTATACTTTAATTCTGAACTAAGGTCAATATATGATGTATAGGAAAAGCTATGCCTGAACAAATAAATATTCCTAACGATATATATCAAAAAGATGTCGCATCTATAGGGGTATCTTGTTTTTTTAAAATTAAAAATTTCTTATTTTTTTAATTTTTGTGCAAATACATTCAATTCAACTGAAATTTTAAAATTTTTAATTATCTAATTAATAAGAAGTCTCCTACGACATATCCAATCAAACAATACATTTTTTTCTAATATAGAAGATATAATTTAATAATTCTACTTATATAGAAACCAACAATAATAGTCTTCAAAAACTCAAAACGCAACAGTAGTTATCCTCGCTTTATCCTAAATCTATCTGCAAACTTGTCATTAACTTCAATATCAAATCAATATTTTGAGCCATCTATATCTAACTTTCTAGTTCGTTCTTTAATTTTCCCAAGTAAAATCAGACTATTAGCCACCTTAACTTTCTGAGACTTGCAATGAAAAAGCCCACAGACAATAGGCATTCATAAAGTTTTACTAGTGAAGCGCCTATCGGCTGAACAAAAACTCAATTTTAGAATAAAATGAAGTAAAATAAAATGCATAATATCAAGAGTGTTTTGAACTGCACCTCAAAAGTTAGATTTTTTCTGTCTAACTTTTGGGGTGCAGTTCATTTATACCTGATACTATACACTTTTTTGATTTAAAAAACTTTTTTCTCAAACTCGTTAGTTACTTAGATTGTCACACAATCAAGTAAATTTACTGAACTACGACACAGGGCTTAGCAAATCGATTCCATTTGTAAAACTCAGTTAGTGAGGCAGTTAGGTTGCTAGGCCACTTTCTACCCGTCACGACGTAAAGTTTTACGAATCGATAATATTCGTAAAACTTTACTAGTGGAGCGTTTAGGTAAGCCGCCATAGCGGTTTACAATTTTTACATTACGACACGAAGAGGCGAAAACGATTATTTTTCGCCGATGAGTTAGTAAGGCAGTTAGCTAGACCGCAAAATAGCGGCTAGCGTCCAACAATTAGGAACTTTAGTTCCAATTGTTGGTACTGAGTTACATCTTTTCTTCCAACTCTACATCTGGATACTTATCTGCAAACCAGCGAAGGGCAAAGTCATTTTCGAAGAGAAAGACTGGTTGGTCAAAACGGTCTTTAGCCAAGATATTGCGACTTGATGACATCCGTTCATCCAAGTCCTCAGGCTTGATCCAACGAACGGTCTTTTTACCCATCGGGCTCATGACCACTTCCGCATTGTACTCACCTTCCATACGGTGCTTAAAGACTTCAAACTGGAGTTGACCTACAGCTCCCAGCATGTACTCGCCTGTTTGGTAATTCTTATAGAGCTGAACAGCACCTTCTTGCACCAATTGCTCAATCCCCTTGTGGAAGGATTTCTGCTTCATGACATTCTTAGCAGAAACTTTCATGAAAATCTCAGGGGTAAAGGTTGGTAGCGGTTCAAACTCAAACTTATTTTTTCCAACTGTCAAGGTATCCCCAACCTGATAAGTACCTGTATCGTAAACCCCGATAATATCACCTGCCACGGCATTAGTCACATTCTCACGACTTTCAGCCATAAACTGGGTAACATTAGACAGTTTGGCACCCTTACCAGTACGAGGCAGATTGACACTCATCCCACGCTCAAATTCACCCGATACGATACGCACAAAGGCAATGCGGTCACGGTGACGAGGGTCCATGTTGGCTTGGATTTTAAAGACAAATCCTGAGAAATCCTTGTCATAAGGATCCACAATTTCTCCATCTGTTTTCTTATGCCCATGTGGTTCTGGAGCAAACTTGAGGAAGGTTTCAAGGAAGGTCTGCACACCAAAGTTTGTCAGGGCTGAACCGAAGAAGACAGGTGTCAATTCTCCAGCCAGAATAGCTTCCTCTGAAAACTCATTTCCAGCTTCATTTAAAAGCTCAATATCATCTTTGACTTGCTCGTAGAAAGGATTAGTGCCAAAAAGCTTGTCCCCATCTTCTAGACTGGCAAAACGCTCATCCCCTTTGTAGAGCTCCAAGCGTTGGTTATAAAGGTCATACAAGCCTTCAAAAGCTTTCCCCATACCAATTGGCCAGTTCATCGGATAGCTAGCAATGCCCAAGACTTCTTCCAATTCTTGCAAGAGATCCAAAGGCTCACGACCGTCACGGTCCAGCTTGTTCATAAAGGTAAAGACTGGAATGCCACGATGTTTCACAACCTCGAACAATTTCTTAGTTTGCGCCTCGATACCCTTGGCAGAGTCCACAACCATGACCGCAGCGTCCACCGCCATCAAGGTACGATAGGTATCTTCTGAAAAGTCCTCGTGTCCTGGGGTGTCTAGGATATTCACGCGCTTGCCATCGTAGTCAAACTGCATAACAGATGAAGTAACGGAAATCCCACGTTGCTTCTCGATATCCATCCAGTCAGACTTGGCAAACGTCCCTGTTTTCTTCCCTTTTACCGTACCAGCCTCACGAATCTCGCCCCCAAAGTAGAGCAGTTGCTCAGTGATGGTTGTTTTCCCCGCGTCCGGGTGGGAGATAATGGCAAAAGTACGACGTTTCTTAATTTCTTCTTGAATATTCATAAGTTCTCTTTCTTTGATTCTCTATTTTTCTTGTTTCAATAGCTAAGAATGATTTTTACATTGGATTTTACCATTCCTTTCAACACTCCATTATATCGGATTTTAGCATTTTTTTCAATTTCTATTTTATGTTAGACTATACTTGAATAAAAGCTCCGAATAAAAGCTCCTTGTAGTCAAATATATCGAAAACCGTGACAATTCTAGCAAAAATGATATAATAAAAGAAAAAGGAGAAGCAATCATGTTCAAGGAATTTGGTGTAACTAATTTAGAAGTGACAAAAGATGATATTTACAAGAATCCAAGCAACCCTATTTTACGCATGTATGATGACGATGAATTAATTGGAACCTTTAGTATTCTAACTGGAGAAGTATTAGAAAATTTAGACTTGGCAGACTATGACATTCGTTTTGCTCAAAAGCAAATTGAGTTAAATCGCGATAACTACCTTGAAACATGGAAGGACTACGTTGGATTACTACATGCCTAAATATTCTTTCCTAATACTCTTCAAAAATCAAATTCAAACCACGTCAGCGTCGGCTTGTCGTACTCAAGTACTGCCTGCGCCTAGCTTTCTAGTTTGCTCTTTGATTTTTATTGAGTATAAAAGTATGGTATTGAAATTCGTCCTAACGAACATAACCATAAAGGTCAAAAAGCGCATATTCACTTTTATATCCACGGAGAAGAAGTGGGTTCAATGTTTCTGAACGGTGAACTGAGAGATGGTGAAGCAAAAGCAAAAGACCTAAAAATGATAAGGCAATATGTCCTAGAAAATGCAGATGAACTTCAGGCTTTATGGAATGAATACCAAAAGAGTGCATATTAAAATCAAAGAATCTTAGTTTGCTAATCAACAACAAACAAAAACTAGCGAGCAATTTTAATGCCTACTATTCAACTATTGCCCCACTTAGGTACTAACCATCCTACTCCCCTTGCAATTTTTTAAATAAATGTTACAATGAATATAGAAAAAGGTGTTGCGTCAACAACACCCTACAGAGCCGTTTAAGACGGTGGCTGTAATTATATAACTAAAAAAATAGCTCGTTAACTCGCCAAAGTTAGGACGGCTATTTTTTTGTCTCTTTTACCAATTCAAGGATGAACTTCAGGAGCGTGATAACAAAGTTACCAGCTACAAACATGAGCGTCAAAGCCTCAAAGGGTGACAAAGCTGGTTACTCCTTTCTACTAAGATTTTACGGGTTCTGCACATAAGCATCACCATCCTTTCGATTTCGTAACCACCGTCTTCACTTCTCTGTTATACCATTGTATCATATAATTTCCCCTTTGAAATCCGCTTTTCAAATAAATCATCATCAAAACCCGTTCTCCATCCTGTACCTATCTTTTTTCAGCTTTCCCTCCCTTATTTATAGGAAAATATGGTAAAATAGAACAGACTAAAAATCATCATTTCACGAAAGGATGCAAGATGAAAATTACGCAAGAAGAGGTAACACACGTTGCCCATCTTTCAAAATTAAGATTCTCTGAAGAAGAAACTGCTGCCTTTGCGACTACCTTGTCTAAGATTGTTGACATGGTTGAATTGCTGGGCGAAGTTGACACAACTGGTGTCGCACCTACTACGACCATGGCTGACCGCAAGACTGTACTCCGCCCTGATGTAGCCGAAGAAGGAACAGACCGCGATCGCTTGTTTAAAAATGTACCTGAAAAAGACAACTACTATATCAAGGTACCAGCTATCCTAGACGATGGAGGAGATGCCTAATGACTTTCAACAATAAAACCATTGAAGACTTGCACAATCTCCTTGTCTCTAAGGAAATTTCAGCAACAGAATTAACCCAAGCTACGCTTGAAGATATCAAGTCTCGCGAGACAGCTATCAACGCTTTTGTTACCATCGCTGAGGAGCAGGCTCTTGCTCAAGCCAAAGCTATTGATGAAGCTGGAATTGATGCTGATAATGTTCTTTCAGGAATTCCATTGGCAGTTAAGGACAATATCTCTACTGACGGTATTCTCACAACTGCAGCCTCAAAAATGCTCTACAACTATGAGCCAATCTTTGATGCGACAGCCGTTGCCAATGCAAAAGAGAAAGGTATGATTGTTGTTGGGAAAACCAACATGGACGAGTTTGCCATGGGTGGATCAGGTGAGACTTCTTACTACGGTGCCACTAAAAACGCTTGGGACCAGACCAAGGTTCCTGGTGGTTCATCAAGTGGTTCTGCTTCAGCCGTAGCCTCAGGACAAGTCCGCTTGTCACTAGGTTCTGATACTGGTGGTTCTATCCGCCAACCTGCCGCCTTCAACGGAATCGTTGGTCTCAAACCAACCTACGGAACGGTTTCTCGTTTCGGTCTTATTGCCTTTGGTAGCTCTCTAGACCAGATTGGACCTTTCGCTCCGACTGTTAAGGAAAACGCCCTCTTGCTCAATGCGATTGCCAGCGAAGATGCTAAAGACTCTACTTCTGCTCCTATCCGAATTGCCGACTTTACTTCAAAAATCGGTCAAGACATCAAGGGCATGAAAATTGCTTTACCTAAAGAATATCTTGGCGAAGGAATTGACCCAGAGGTTAAAGAAACCATCCTTAATGCCGCTAAACACTTTGAAAAACTTGGTGCTATCGTTGAAGAAGTCAGCCTTCCTCACTCTAAATACGGTGTTGCCGTATACTACATCATCGCTTCATCAGAAGCTTCATCAAACTTGCAACGCTTTGACGGTATCCGCTATGGTTACCGCGCAGAAGATGCAACCAATCTTGATGAAATCTATGTAAACAGCCGTAGCCAAGGTTTCGGTGAAGAAGTGAAACGCCGTATCATGCTAGGTACTTTCAGCCTTTCATCAGGTTACTACGATGCCTACTATAAGAAAGCTGGTCAAGTCCGTACCCTCATCATTCAAGATTTCGAAAAAGTCTTTGCGGATTATGACTTGATTTTGGGACCAACTGCTCCAAGTGTTGCCTATGACTTAGACTCACTTAACCACGACCCAGTTGCCATGTACTTGGCTGACCTTTTGACCATCCCAGTCAACTTAGCTGGTCTCCCAGGAATTTCGATTCCTGCTGGATTCTCTCAAGGTCTACCTGTCGGTCTGCAATTGATTGGTCCTAAGTATTCTGAGGAAACCATTTACCAAGCTGCTGCTGCTTTTGAAACAACAACAGACTACCACAAACAACAACCCGTGATTTTTGGAGGTGACAACTAATGAACTTTGAAACAGTCATCGGACTTGAAGTCCACGTAGAGCTCAACACCAATTCAAAAATCTTCTCACCTACTTCTGCCCACTTTGGAAATGACCAAAATGCCAACACTAACGTGATTGACTGGTCCTTCCCAGGAGTTCTGCCAGTTCTCAATAAGGGTGTAGTCGATGCTGGTATCAAGGCTGCTCTTGCCCTCAACATGGACATCCACAAAAAGATGCACTTTGACCGCAAGAACTACTTCTATCCTGATAATCCAAAAGCCTACCAAATTTCTCAGTTTGATGAGCCAATCGGTTATAACGGTTGGATTGAAGTCGAGCTAGAAGACGGTACGACCAAGAAAATTGGTATCGAACGCGCCCACCTAGAGGAAGACGCTGGTAAAAACACCCACGGTACAGATGGCTACTCTTATGTTGACCTTAACCGCCAAGGGGTTCCCTTGATTGAGATTGTATCTGAAGCCGACATGCGTTCCCCAGAGGAAGCCTACGCTTATCTGACTGCCCTCAAGGAAGTTATCCAGTACGCTGGCATTTCTGACGTTAAGATGGAAGAAGGTTCTATGCGTGTGGATGCCAATATCTCTCTTCGTCCTTATGGTCAAGAGAAATTCGGTACCAAGACTGAGTTGAAGAACCTCAATTCCTTCTCAAATGTTCGTAAGGGGCTTGAATACGAAGTCCAACGTCAAGCTGAAATCCTACGCTCAGGTGGTCAAATCCGCCAAGAAACACGCCGTTACGATGAGGCTAACAAGGCAACCATCCTCATGCGTGTCAAAGAAGGTGCTGCAGACTACCGCTACTTCCCAGAACCAGACCTACCTCTCTTTGAAATTTCAGATGAGTGGATTGAGGAAATGCGGACAGAGTTGCCAGAGTTTCCGAAAAAACGCCGTGCGCGTTACGTGGCTGGCCTTGGCTTGTCAGACTACGATGCTAACCAGTTGACTGCTAACAAAGTCACTTCTGACTTCTTTGAGAAAGCTGTTGCTCTTGGTGGTGATGCCAAGCAAGTTTCTAACTGGCTCCAAGGAGAAGTCGCTCAGTTCTTGAACGCCGAAGGCAAGACACTGGAACAAATCGAATTGACACCAGAAAACTTGGTTGAAATGATTGCCATCATCGAAGACGGTACTATCTCTTCTAAGATTGCCAAGAAAGTCTTTGTCCATCTAGCCAAAAATGGCGGTGGTGCGCGTGAATACGTGGAAAAAGCAGGCATGGTTCAAATTTCAGATCCAGCTGTTTTGATTCCAATTATCCACCAAGTCTTTACGGATAACGAAGTCGCAGTTGCCGACTTCAAGTCAGGTAAACGTAATGCAGATAAGGCCTTCACAGGATTCCTTATGAAAGCAACCAAAGGCCAAGCCAACCCACAAGTTGCCCTTAAACTCCTTGCCCAGGAATTAGCGAAGTTGAAAGAAGATTAACACGTAAAAGAAACCAGCCCTGAGGTTGGTTTTTTTCGCTCCTACCATCTCCCAATAACTATTTTGGCTTTATTTCCAGAAGATTTTATGGTAAAATGAAGAGTAATAATATTTATTAAAGAGGTAAAAACATGATTGAAGCAAGCAAATTGAAAGCTGGTATGACATTTGAAACTGCAGACGGAAAATTGATCCGTGTTTTGGAAGCTAGCCACCACAAACCAGGTAAAGGGAACACGATCATGCGTATGAAATTGCGTGATGTCCGTACTGGTTCTACATTTGACACAAGCTACCGTCCAGAAGAAAAATTCGAACAAGCTATTATCGAAACTGTTCCAGCTCAATACTTGTACAAAATGGATGAAACTGCCTACTTCATGAACACTGAAACTTACGACCAATACGAAATCCCAGTCGTAAACGTTGAAAATGAATTGCTTTACATCCTTGAAAACTCTGATGTAAAAATCCAATTCTACGGAACTGAAGTAATCGGTGTAACTGTACCAACTACCGTTGAATTGACAGTTGCTGAAACACAACCATCTATCAAAGGTGCTACTGTTACAGGTTCTGGTAAACCAGCAACTATGGAAACTGGACTTGTTGTCAACGTTCCAGACTTCATCGAAGCTGGACAAAAATTGATCATCAACACTGCAGAAGGAACTTACGTTTCTCGTGCCTAATCTCTAGAAAGAGGTCATTCTATGGGAATTGAAGAACAATTTGGCGAAATCGTTATCGCTCCACGTGTACTTGAAAAAATCATTGCCATCGCAACTACTAAAGTTGAAGGTGTCCACTCATTTTCAAATAAATCCGTGTCTGATACCCTATCAAAACTCTCTCTTGGACGCGGCGTCTACTTAAAAGAAAGCAACGAAGAACTAACTGCTGACATCTATCTCTACCTTGAGTACGGTGTGAAGGTACCAAAAGTTGCTCTTGCTATTCAAAAAGCAGTCAAAGATGCTGTCCGTGATATGGCTGATGTGGAACTTGCTGCTGTCAATATCCATGTTACAGGAATTGTTCCGGACAAAACACCAAAACCAGAGTTGAAAGATCTGTTTAACGAGGACTTCCTCAATGACTAGTCCATTATTAGAATCTAGACGCGAACTTCGTAAATGCGCTTTTCAAGCTCTTATGAGTCTTGAATTCGGCACAGATATGGAAACAGCTTGTCGCTTTGCCTACACACATGACCGTGAAGATGAAGATGTACAAATTCCTGCCTTTCTTCTGAACTTGGTTTCTGGTGTTCAAGCTCAAAAAGACGAGTTGGATAAACAAATCAACCAGCATCTCAAATCAGGCTGGACAGTTGAACGATTGACCTTGGTCGAAAAAAACTTACTACGCTTGGGTATCTTTGAAATCACATCATTTGATACACCTCAGCTGGTAGCAGTCAATGAAGCTATTGAACTTGCCAAGAATTTTTCAGATCAAAAATCAGCCCGCTTTATCAACGGACTGCTCAGTCAATTTGTAACTGAAGAAAATGAATAATCAAAAAGGTGTTTGGTCTTCCAAGCACTTTTTCTTCGTCCTTTATGCAGAGTAATACTCTTCAAAAATCTCTTCAAATCACGTTAGCGTCGGCTTGTCGTATAGATGTTACTGACTTCGTCAGTTCTATCTGCAACCTCAAAACAGTGTTTTGAGCTGACTTCGTCAGTTCTATCTGCAACCTCAAAACAGTGTTTTGAGCAGCCTGCGGCTAGTTTCCTAGTTTGCTCTTTGATTTTCATTGAGTATAAGAAGCACATAAAAACTAGAACTGACTGCCAGTTCTAGTTTTTGCGTATTCTGAAATATTAGTATTTTCTAAATCGTTGATAGCGTTCTTCCAACAACTCTTCTAGCGATTTTTGTGAAAGTCTAGCTAGCTCAGCTTGAAGTTCTTTCTTGACATTCTTAATTAGTTCTCTGCTAGAAAGTCCTGCTTCAGAAATCACCTTATCCACCACGGCCATTTCTAACAGTTCATGAGAAGTGATTTTCATCAGTTCTGCCGCTTCCATGGCACGACTGCCATCTTTCCATAGAATGGAAGCAAAGCCTTCTGGGCTGAGAATGGCATAGATAGAATTTTCCAACATCCAGACACGGTCTGCAACTGCTAGAGCCAGAGCCCCACCTGAACCACCTTCACCGATAATGATAGCAATAATCGGAACTTTCAGGTCACTCATTTCCATGAGATTACGAGCAATAGCTTCCCCTTGTCCACGTTCTTCCGCTCCGACACCAGGATAGGCACCTGCTGTATTGATAAAGGTAACAACTGGACGGCCAAATTTTTCAGCCTGTTTCATCAAACGTAGGGCCTTACGGTAGCCTTCTGGATGCGGTTGGCCAAAATTCCGCTTGAGGTTATCTTGCAAGCTCTTGCCTTTTTGGATACCAACCACTGTTACAGCTAGATTTCCAAGCCAGCCAATACCACCAATAACTGCACCATCGTCACGAAAAGAACGGTCACCGTGTAATTGGATAAATTCATCAAAAATGCCTGTCGCAAAGTCCAAGCTTGTCAAGCGACTCTGCTCACGCGCTTCTCTGACTATTTTTGCAATATTCATCTAGGACCCCCTCTGTGCAATCTGACTAGGCTAGCAATGGTATCTGGTAAGTCTCTTCTTTTAACAATAGCATCCACAAAGCCATGTTCCAATAGGAATTCTGCCTTTTGGAACCCCTCAGGCAAGCTTTCACGAACCGTATTTTCAATCACACGACGCCCAGCAAAACCGACTAAACTCTGTGGTTCTGCTAGAATGATATCGCCTTCCATAGCGAAAGAAGCTGTTACACCACCTGTCGTTGGATCTGTCAAAATGGTCAGGTAAAAGAGCCCTGCATTTGAATGGCGTTTAACCGCTGCAGAAATCTTGGCCATTTGCATGAGACTCATGATTCCTTCCTGCATACGGGCTCCACCAGAGGCTGTGAAGAGAACAACTGGCAATTGTTCGACAGTCGCATACTCAAACAAACGAGTGATTTTCTCCCCTACAACTGTACCCATAGAAGCCATGATAAAGTTGGAATCCATAATTCCAAGAGCCACAGTCTGACCTTTAATAAGAGCAGTTCCTGTCACAACGGCTTCATCCAGCCCTGTTTTTTCACGCATTGCTACTAGTTTCTTTTGATAACCAGGGAAATGCAAGGGATCCTTGCTTTCAATCCCTGTAAACAATTCCTTAAAGGTTCCCATATCAATCGTCAAAGCCAAGCGTTCTTGGGCAGAAATACGAAATGTATAGCTACAGTGCGGACAGATACGCTCACTTCCCAGATCCTTCTGATAGATGGTATGCTTACAACCTGGACACTTAGAAAATAATTCATCTGGAACCTCTGGCTTGGCTTGAGGTTTTTCCCTAACCGAACGATTGGGATTGATTCGAATATACTTATCTTTTTTACTAAATAGAGCCATTGATTCCCCTTTTCGGTTTAAACTCTTAAAGTCATTTTATTCTTTTTCTTGATATTTAGGTAAGAAGGTTTCCATCAAGAAGGAAGTATCATAATCCCCAGCAATGACATTGCGATCTGAAATGAGGTCAAGCTGGAAATCTGCATTGGTCTGCACCCCTTCAATCTCTAATTCATAGAGGGCACGTTGCATTTTCATCAAGGCATCAAAACGATTTTCACCGTGAACGATGACTTTGGCAATCATACTGTCATAATAAGGTGGAATGGTATAGCCTGGATAAACTGCTGAATCTACGCGCAAGCCAACACCTCCACTTGGAAGATATAAATTGGTAATCTTACCGGGACTTGGAGCAAAGTTAAAGGCTGGATTTTCTGCATTGATACGACATTCAATAGCATGACCGCGTAGAACAATATCTTCTTGCTTAACAGACAGAGGTTGACCTGCTGCAATGCGAATTTGTTCCTTAACAATATCCACACCTGAAACAAATTCTGTTACTGGATGTTCTACTTGTACACGAGTATTCATCTCCATGAAATAGAATTTGCCACTGGCTTCATCAAGAAGAAATTCAATGGTTCCTGCGTTCTCATAGCCAACAGACTCTGCCGCTCGAACAGCAGCAGCACCGATTTCATGGCGCAGCGTTTTTCCGATTGCAATCGAAGGACTTTCTTCCAAAACCTTTTGATTATTCCGTTGAAGAGAACAATCCCGTTCACCCAAGTGAATCACATGTCCATGCTCATCTCCTAGGATTTGAACCTCGATGTGACGAGCTGGATAGATAACCCGTTCTATATACATGGCACCATTGCCATAATTAGCCTTGGCTTCGCTAGAGGCAGTTTCAAAGGCGGAAACGAGGTCTTCTGGTTTTTCAACCTTACGAATCCCTTTACCACCTCCACCTGCTGAAGCCTTGAGCATAACAGGATAGCCAATTTTTTCAGCAACAATTAAAGCTTCTTCAGAATTATGCACTTCTCCATCTGAACCTGGTATAACAGGCACACCTGCTTTGATCATCTGAGCGCGCGCATTGATCTTATCCCCCATCATATCCATAACATGACCAGATGGGCCGATAAATTTAATCCCCACTTCTTCACACATGGTTGCAAATTTGGAATTTTCACTGAGAAATCCAAAACCTGGGTGAATGGCTTCTGCCTCAGTCAAGACTGCAGCTGATAGAACTGCATTAATATTGAGATAAGACTCTGTTGGCTTACCAGGGCCAATACAAACTGCTTCATCTGCCAAAAGCGTATGAAGAGCTTCCTTATCAGCAGTTGAATAAACCGCCACCGTCGCAATGCCCAATTCACGCGCCGCACGGATAATACGAACCGCAATTTCACCACGATTGGCAATTAAAATTTTTTGAAACATGGAGAACCTCCTTAGTTCCCTATTGCAAAGGTAAGAGTACCACTAGCTGCAAGTTTGCCATCCACTTCAGCCTTTGCTTCAACCACGGCAATGCTACCGCGACGTTTTACAAACGTTGCAGTCATAACTAATTGGTCACCTGGTACAACTTGCTTCTTGAATTTAACCTTATCCATACCAGCGTAAAAGACCAGTTTTCCTTTATTTTCAGGTTTTGACAACTCCAAGACACCAGCTGTTTGCGCCAATGCTTCCATGATAAGAACACCTGGCATAACTGGATATTGAGGGAAATGACCGTTAAAGAAGGGTTCATTGATGGTTACATTTTTGATGGCAACAATAGTGTCCTCGCTCACTTCCAAGACACGATCTACTAGGAGCATAGGATAACGATGGGGAAGAGCTTCTTTGATTCCTTGAATATCGATCATTTGATACGTACCAATCCTTTACCAAACTCAACCATTTCTTCGTTAGAAACGAGAATTTCCGTTACCACACCATCCTTAGGAGCTGGGATTTCATTCATGACTTTCATGGCTTCGATGATCACCAGCGTTTGGCCTTTTTTAACACTATCACCAACTGTTACAAAGGCAGGTTTATCTGGACCAGCAGCCAAGTAAGCCACCCCAACAAGTGGACTCTCTACAACATCTCCCTCAGCAGCTACACTTGTTTCAGCTGGCGTCGAAGTCTCTTCCACTACAGTCTCTGCTGGAGCAGATGTAGGAGCTACTGGACTTGGTGTTGCTGGAACGGGTGCTGGAGCAACTTGAGGTACAACTTCAGACACAAGTCTAGCTTCATTCTTGCTAAACTCCAACTCATCCGTCCCATTCTTATAAGAAAATTCTCTCAAACTTGATTGGTCAAATTGAGCCATCAAGTCTTTAATATCGTTTAAATTCATACTTACTTAATTCTCCCAACGTTTGAAAGCAAGAACTGCATTGTGGCCACCAAAACCAAAAGTATTTGAAATAGCGTATGGAATTTCTTGCTCCAAGCCTTGTCCATAAACGACATTGGCTTCGATATAATCTGATACTTCACTTGTCCCAGCTGTCATTGGAACAAAGTTATGACGCATAGCTTCGATTGTTACGATAGCTTCTACTGCACCTGCAGCCCCCAGCAAATGTCCTGTGAAAGATTTGGTTGATGATACAGGTACTTCCTTACCAAGAACAGCTACAATAGCCCCACTTTCTCCTTTTTCATTAGCAGGAGTTGACGTTCCGTGAGCATTGACATAGGCTACTTGTTCTGGGGAAATCTCAGCTTCTTCCAAGGCTAATTTGATGGCCTTGATAGCTCCCTGACCTTCTGGATGAGGAGAAGTCATGTGGTAGGCATCACAGGTATGTCCATAACCAACCACCTCAGCAAGGATAGTTGCCCCACGTTTTTCAGCGTGTTCAAGGCTTTCAAGAACCAACATCCCTGAACCTTCACCCATGACAAACCCATTGCGGTCCTTATCAAATGGGATAGAAGCACGAGTAGGATCCTCTGTAGTAGAAAGAGCTGTTAGGGCTTGGAAACCAGCAATAGCAAAAGGTGTGATAGAGGCTTCTGAACCACCTACCAACATAACATCTTGGAAACCAAACTTAATGGAGCGGAAGGCATCCCCAATCGCGTCATTTGATGAAGCGCAGGCAGTATTGATGGATTTACAAACACCGTTTGCTCCAAAACGCATAGCGACATTTCCTGAAGCCATATTTGGCAAGGCTTTTGGAAGGGTCAATGGTTTCACACGTTTTGGTCCTTTGTCATGGAGGCGAAGCACTTGATCTTCAATTTCTTTGATTCCACCAATACCTGAGGCCACGATAACACCAAAACGATCTTTATCAAGAGCCTCTACATCCAAATTGGCATGATTGACAGCTTCTTGGGCTGCGTACAAGGCATACAAAGAATAGTTATCGAAACGATTGGTATCTTTCTTAACAAAGTATTTATCAAAAGGAAAATCTTGGATTTCTGCCGCATTATGCACATCAAAGTCACTATGATCAAATTTTGTAATTTGATCAATTCCGATTTTTCCAGTTGTTAAACTATTCCAAAATTCTTCTGGTGTATTTCCGATTGGAGATGTTACTCCATAACCTGTTACTACTACGCGATTTAGTTTCATCTTTTTCACCTCTAGCTTCTGCTACATACTTAAGCCACCATCAATGGCAACTACTTGACCAGTTAGATAATCTTGTCCTGCTAAAAATACTGTCAAATCTGCAACCTGCTCTGCCTGCCCAAATTCTTTCATGGGAATTTGCGCCAGCATGGCATCTTTTACCTTGTCTGATAGAACAGCTGTCATATCGGACTCAATCATTCCAGGTGCAATAGCATTAACCCTGATATTGCGATTGGCCACTTCACGCGCCACAGACTTGGTAAAACCAATCAAACCAGCCTTAGAAGCTGCATAGTTAGCTTGACCGATATTTCCCATCAAACCAACTACACTAGACATATTAATGATAGCACCTTCTCTGGCTTTCATCATCGGTTTCAAGACTGATTGTGTCATGTTAAAGGCACCAGTCAGATTAACCTTGAGCACTTTTTCAAAATCCGCCTCTGTCATCTTGAGCATGAGGGTGTCTTGGGTAATTCCTGCATTGTTGACCAAAACATCTACTGAACCTAGCTCTGCAATAGCTTGCTCAACCATACGTTTAGCGTCTACAAAATCTGATACATCTCCTGAAATGGGAACTACCTTGACACCATAGTTTGAAAACTCGGCTAGCAAGTCCTCTGAGATTGCCCCACGGCTGTTTAAGACAATGTTGGCTCCTGCTTGAGCAAACTTGTGGGCGACGGCAAGACCAATTCCACGACTCGAACCTGTAATAAAGATATTTTTATTTTTTAGTTGCATTCTTTTCTCCTGTTTCCTCCTGTATTTATGGGAGAAGGGATTACTCATTTTCTAGCAAGGTTTCCAAACTCTCCTGATCTTCAACATTGGCTAGTTTAGCCGTCTTATCAATCTTTTTAACAAAGCCTGACAAGACTTTCCCTGGGCCAATCTCTATAAAGTTGGTTACGCCTGCTTCTTGCATAACTGCAATGCTTTCATAGAAACGAACTGGCTCCTTAACCTGACGCGTCAAAAGTTGAACAATGTCTTCTTTTTTCATAACTGTAGCTTCTGTATTGCCGACTAGGGGACAAGTGAAATCTGAAAAGTTTACCTGAGCTAGTGTTTCAGCCAGTTTCTGGCTAGCAGGCTCAAGGAGAGCGGTATGAAAGGGACCTGACACCTTGAGAGGAATCAAGCGTTTGGCACCTGCTTCTTGCAAGAGTTCAACAGCTCGGTCAACTGCAACTACTTCTCCACCAATGACGATTTGTGCAGGTGTATTATAGTTGGCTGGAGTAACCACTCCAAGTTCAGAAGCTTTTTGACATGCTTCTTCAATGACCTCTACTGGCGTATTGAGAACTGCGACCATCTTGCCAGAGCCAGCAGGAGCCGCTTCTTCCATATAGGCTCCACGCTTAGCAACCAAGGCTACCGCATCTTCAAAATCCAAGGCTCCACTGGCCACCAAGGCAGAGTATTCTCCAAGGGATAAACCAGCAACCATATCAGGCTGATAGCCCTTTTCTTGCAATAAACGATAGATAGCAACTGAAGTTGCTAAAATAGCTGGTTGCGTATAGCGGGTCTGATTGAGTTTTTCTTCTTCCGTATCAATTAGATGACGCAAATCATAACCGAGTACCTGACTCGCTTGATTAATCGTTTCTTGGACAATCGGATACTGATCATAGAGATCCCGTCCCATACCTAGATACTGGGCACCTTGGCCAGCAAATAAAAAGGCTGTTTTAGTCATTTCTTACAACTCCTGCCCAACGAGAGGCTTCTTCTTGAATTTTCTTAGCTGCTCCGTAGTATAAATCTTTTAGGATTTCTTCAACGGTTTCTTCTTTGGAAACAAGCCCCGCAATTTGACCTGCCATGACAGAGCCACCATCCACATCTCCGTGAACAACCGCTTTGGCTAGAGCACCTGCTCCCATTTGTTCAAAAATTTCCAAATCTGGATTTTCTTGTTTAAAGGCATCTTTTTCAGCTTGTTCAAAATCACGAGTCAACTGATTTTTAATCGCACGAACAGCATGTCCAAAGTGTTGAGCTGAAATCGTAGTATCAATATCTCTAGCTTTTAAAATTTTCGCCTTATAATTTGGATGAGCATTAGACTCTTTTGCAACGACAAAACGAGTTCCAACCTGAACAGCCTCTGCACCTAGCATAAAGCCAGCCGCAGCACCTTCACCATCCGCAATCCCTCCTGCAGCAATAACAGGAATAGATACAGCAGCAGCAACCTGACGCACCAAGGTCATGGTTGTTAATTTCCCAATATGTCCCCCAGCTTCCATTCCTTCTGCAATGACAGCGTCCGCACCTATTTTTTCCATGCGTTTAGCTAGGGCAACACTTGGCACAACAGGAATAACTGTTATACCAGCAGCATGAAATCGTTCCATGTATTTGCTTGGATTTCCTGCTCCTGTTGTCACTACCTTAACACCTTCCTCGATAACGAGGTCTACAATATCTTCCACAAAGGGAGACAAGAGCATGATGTTGACACCGAAGGGTTTATCAGTCAATGATTTGATTTTATCAATATTTGCCTTGACAACTTCTTTAGGGGCATTTCCCCCACCGATAATCCCTAGTCCTCCAGCCTTGGAAACAGCCCCTGCTAAATCACCATCAGCAACCCAGGCCATCCCTCCTTGGAAAATAGGATAATCAATGTTCAATAATTCTGTAATACGCGTTTTCATAGTGCCTCCATCGTTTCTTGCTTACGTAATAGTTCGATATCGTCATAATTTGAAAATCAAACTATTGCCTAAACAAGAGGGAGCGGGTTTCCCTACTCCTTCTATCTATATTCTGCTTATACTCTTCAAAAATCAAATTCAAACCACGTCAGCGTCACCTTGCCGTACTCAAGTACAGCCTGCGGCTAGCTTCCTAGTTTGCTCTTTGATTTTCATTGAGTATTATTTTGTTTGCTCTTCAACGTAGGCAACCAAGTCACCAACTGTTTTCAAGTCATCTTCTGCTTCGATTTGGATATCAAAAGCATCTTCGATTTCTGAGATTACTTGGAACAAGTCCAATGAATCTGCATCCAAATCATCAAAAGTTGATTCAAGTGTTACTTCTGATGCGTCTTTCCCAAGTTCTTCAACGATAATTTCTTGTACTTTTTCAAATACTGCCATGATAGGACTCCTTTAAAATAAATAGTTTTTTATAACAATGTGTTCACCACATGATTACCTAAATTGTAAGAATGAGTGTGCCCCAGGTCAAGCCTCCACCGAAGCCTGATAGCAGAACAGTCTGACTACCATCTAAACGAATGAGGCCTTGTTCTACACACTCTGAAAGTAAAATCGGGATACTGGCTGCACTGGTATTACCATATTCCATCATATTGGCTGGAAGTTTGTCTCGGTCGACACCGATTTTTCTAGCCATCTTATCTAAAATACGGTCATTAGCCTGATGAAGTAGCAGATAATCCAAGTCTGTCGCCTCTACAGGAGATTCTTCAATGGTCTGTTTGATAGACTTAGCTACATCTCGAATGGCAAAATCAAAGACTGCGCGTCCATCCATCTTCAAAAATGAATCTGCATTTTCTTGATTTGAAAATGGAGAATGTAGACCTGAATGTCCATAGGTCAGACACTCGCTGCGACTTCCATCACTATTGAGACTCTCAGCTAAGAAATACTCTTGCTCGCTAGCTTCTAGCAAGACTCCACCAGCACCATCTCCAAACAAAACAGCTGTTGATCGATCCGACCAATCGACTGCTTTAGAGAGGGTTTCACTGCCAATCACCAAGCCTTTTTGAAAGCGACCAGAAGCGATAAACTTTTCAGCAGTTGAAAGAGCAAATACAAATCCACTGCAAGCAGCTGTTAGGTCAAAAGCAAAGGCCTTATTAGCACCAATATTAGCTTGGATACGAGCAGCTGTAGAGGGCATCATCGAATCTGGAGTAATGGTAGCTAGGATGATAAAATCCAACTCCTCCCCTGTGATTCCAGCTTTTGCCATCAGTTTCTTAGCAACCTCTGTAGCCAAATCACTAGTAGATTCTGTTCTTGAAATATGCCTTTGTCGTATTCCCGTCCGACTTGAAATCCACTCATCATTGGTATCCATAATCTGAGCCAAATCATGATTTGTAACCACTTGCTCTGGCACATAATGAGCAACCTGGCTTATTTTTGCAAAAGCCATTATCTCAAATCCTCCAAAAATTGATAAAGATTGGTCAAACCTTTGCTCATAACCTCAATTTCTTGCTTACTCATACCATCAATGATTTTTTCAACCATGGCCTTGTGGAAGCGTTTATGTAGCCTATGAACCAAGCGACCTTTCTTTGTCAAATGCAGATGCACCACACGACGATCATGTTCTGAACGAATGCGTTCAATGTAACCCTTGCGTTCGAGATTATTCAAACTAGTCGTAACTGTCCCAAGAGTCACCATCAACTCTTTCGACACTTGACTTGGTGTCACGTCTGGGAATTTCCCAATCACATCAATCGTATGCATTTCTTTGATGGAGATATCCTTGAAACGACTACCTCTCAAGCTAACTTCCTCAATGACGAGGACATTGTTAAATATAGATGTTAAATATTCATTAATTCGTTGGTAGTCCAATCTTTCTTTCCCTCCTTCTCAAAAAACTTTTACAATCAAAACATTTGACAAAAGAATTATATCAAACTTCAAAGAATGGCGCAAGTATTTTTTTATTTTCCTGTAAATTTAGGTCTTCTTCTCTCCGAATGAGCCCGAACTCCCTCTTTGAAATCCTCTGTTTTGGCCAGTGATTCCTGTAGATGCAGTTCTAAAACAGCATAATCTTGCCAATCTTTAAATTGGCTCTCCCAAACCAACTTCTTGATGGCAGCATAGGAATTGCTTGAACCACGTCTTAATTTTTTAAGAAGCTGTTCTCTGGTTTTTTCTAACTTATCAGCTTCCGAAATACGGTAAACCACACCCCACTCTAGAGCTTTTTCTGCTGTCAAAGCCTCTCCTGTCATGGCTAGTTGAGCAGCACGCGTCACACCAATACTTCGGCTCAAGAGATGAATTCCTCCTGCATCTGGAGCCAAACCAACTCCAACAAAGGCTTGGATAAATTTAGCCTTATCGGTCGCTAAACAGAAATCTGCGGCCACAGCCATATTCGCTGCAGCACCTGCAACAGCCCCATCAACTTCCATCAAAACAGGCTTTGCAATTTGCTTGATTTTATAAGAAATAGCATTAACTAGTTCTGCAATTTTCGTCAATGATGGAATATCATCCTCATCTACTGCACGCTTCATCTCTACTAGATCTCCTCCAACTGAGAAGACTTTGCCATTCGCATTGATCAAGATAAAATGCACAGCTGGATCCTCTTCCGCCAGAGTCAAGGCTTCTAAAATTTCCTCACACATGGGAATATGGAAACCATTAGCGACATCAGGACGGTTTAACGTAATGATTGCCAAATCCTCTTCAAGCTGATAAATAATATGTTCCATCTGGGCTCCTTTTTATTTTTATATGCAAGTTAAATCATTTTATTATCAAAGTATATCTTTTTTACTCTTAAAAAGCAAGAATAAGAATGTAATAAGTGTCTCAGCCGATTTTAGATTCCTTATCTTTCCCTGTAAAATAGCTTATTTTCTTCATTGAAAAAAGGCTTTCTTTCTGCTATAATCGTATAAAATACTTACTTTAGGAGTTCTTATGAAAGTTATTAAATTTGGAGGTAGCTCTCTTGCCTCTGCTGGTCAATTAGAAAAAGTTTTAAACATCGTTAAAAGCGATCCAGAACGCCGTTTTGTAGTTGTTTCTGCGCCTGGTAAACGCAATGCCGAAGATACTAAGGTTACGGATGCCTTGATTAAATACTACCGCGACTATGTTGCTGGTAACGATATTAGTAAGAGTCAAAACTGGATTATCGACCGCTATGCTGCCATGGTTAGTGAATTAGGACTAAAACCAGCTGTTCTAGAGAAAATTTCAAAAAGCATTCGCGCCTTGGCCACTCTTCCTATTGATGAAAATAAATTTCTCTACGATACTTTCCTAGCAGCTGGTGAAAATAACAATGCTAAATTAATCGCTGCCTATTTTAACCAAAACGGTATCGATGCACGCTATGTTCATCCTAGAGAAGCTGGGATTGTGGTCACAAGTGAACCTGGCCATGCTCGCATCATTCCATCAAGTTATGACAAGATTGAAGAATTGACAAATACAAATGAAGTTCTTGTCATTCCTGGTTTCTTTGGAGTTACCAAAGAAAATCAAATCTGTACCTTCTCACGTGGAGGATCAGACATTACAGGTTCTATCATTGCTGCAGGGGTTAAGGCTGACCTCTATGAAAACTTTACGGATGTTGATGGTATCTTTGCAGCCCACCCTGGTATTATCCACCAACCACACTCGATCCCTGAGTTAACCTACCGTGAAATGCGTGAATTGGCCTATGCAGGATTCTCAGTTCTTCATGACGAAGCCCTTCTTCCTGCCTACCGCGGAAAAATCCCCCTTGTTATCAAAAATACCAACAACCCTGACCATCCAGGTACTCGTATCGTTCTAAAACACAGTAGTGATGAATTCCCAGTTGTGGGGATTGCCGGTGATTCTGACTTTGTCAGCATCAACATGTCTAAATACCTCATGAACCGCGAGATTGGATTTGGTCGCAAGGTTCTGCAAATCCTTGAAGACCTCAACATCGGTTGGGAACATATGCCAACTGGTATCGACGATCTTTCAATTATTCTCCGTTCTCGTGAACTAACTCCTATCAAGGAAGAAGAAATCCTGCGTCAGTTAGTTCAAAAAGCTGAAGTCGACCATGCAGAAATCGAACACGACCTTTCAATCATTATGATTGTTGGAGAAAAAATGAAGAGTCATATCGGAGTAACTGCTACTGCGACACGTGCTCTATCTGAAAACAAGATCAATATCCAGATGATGTCTCAAGGTTCTAGTGAAGTTTCTATCATGTTTGTTGTCAATAAAGACCAAGAAAAAGCAGCAATTAAAGCGCTCTACAATGCCTTTTTCGGCGAAAGTAAGGAAGACTAATCATGGCTCAATCACTTAACAAAACAGTGCTCCTCAATACGACAGGCACTTCCTACCTCTCTATAGCTGGGAAAGTTGGAAAATTCCTGGTCGGAGATCAGGCTCTGGAATTTTACCCAGATGTCAATGTCGAACAATTTATCCAGATTCCTTGGGACCATATCAACCAAATTGGGGCCAATGTCACTGGTCGCAAAATCAGTCGCCACTTCGAAGTCTTTACAGACAGAGGAAAATTCCTTTTTGCTTCAAAAGACTCAGGTGCCATTCTCAAAATTGCTCGCGAAAAACTGGGCAATGACAAGGTTGTCAAACTTCCTACTTTGATTCAGACCATTGGTCAAAAATTTAAAAATCTATTTGCAAAAAAGTAGAAACTTTAGTATAATCATAGCAACGGATAAGTAGGTTATCTTCTTCTTTCAGAAAGTCTGCGGGTGCTGCGAGCAGATAGGAGGGATAGGTGAAATTCTACCGTTATTCAAAATTACATACACAATCAAGTGCACACCTGTGAAGTTGGATGGAACCGTGGCCCTGTCACTCCAACGCTTTGTCAGGTGTGCTTTTTTCATAAAGGAGTTCTTATGTTAGATATCAAACGCATTCGTACAGACTTTGATGCTGTCGCAGAAAAATTGGCTACACGTGGTGTAGATGCTGCTATCTTAAACGAGATGAAAGAAATCGATGCTAAACGTCGTGACATCTTGGTCAAGGTTGAAACTCTCAAAGCAGAACGTAACACAGTTTCTGCTGAGATTGCTCAAGCCAAACGCAACAAGGAAAATGCAGATGACAAGATTGCTGCCATGCAAAATCTATCTGCTGAGGTCAAAGCCTTGGATGCTGAATTGGCAGAAATCGATGCTAAATTGACAGAATTTACTACTACTCTTCCAAACATCCCAGCTGACAGCGTTCCTGTTGGGGTTGACGAAGACGACAATGTGGAAGTTCGCCGTTGGGGGACTCCACGCGAGTTTGACTTCGAGCCAAAAGCCCACTGGGATCTTGGTGAAGACCTTGGTATTCTTGACTGGGAACGCGGTGGTAAAGTAACAGGCGCTCGCTTCCTCTTCTATAAAGGGCTCGGTGCTCGTTTGGAACGTGCTCTATACAACTTTATGTTGGACGAGCATGGCAAGGAAGGCTATACGGAAGTCATCACACCTTACATGGTTAACCACGATTCTATGTTTGGTACTGGTCAATATCCAAAATTCAAGGAAGATACTTTTGAATTGAGCGACAGTAATTATGTCCTTATTCCTACAGCTGAAGTTCCTCTGACAAACTACTACCGTGATGAAATCTTGGACGGTAAAGACCTCCCAATCTACTTCACTGCTATGAGTCCTTCATTCCGTTCTGAGGCTGGTTCTGCTGGTCGTGATACTCGTGGCTTGATTCGTTTGCACCAATTCCACAAGGTTGAAATGGTCAAATTTGCCAAACCAGAAGAATCTTACGAAGAATTGGAAAAAATGACAGCCAACGCTGAAAATATCCTTCAAAAACTTAACCTTCCATACCGTGTCGTTGCTCTCTCTACTGGAGATATGGGCTTCTCAGCTGCCAAGACTTACGACTTGGAAGTTTGGATTCCAGCACAAAACAATTACCGTGAAATCTCAAGCTGTTCAAACACAGAAGATTTCCAAGCCCGTCGTGCTCAAATCCGTTACCGTGATGAAGCTGATGGCAAGGTGAAATTGCTCCATACCTTGAATGGTTCTGGACTTGCAGTTGGACGTACAGTAGCTGCAATTCTTGAAAACTACCAAAATGAAGATGGTTCTGTGACCATCCCAGAAGTTCTTCGTCCATACATGGGTGTAGCTGAAGTTATCAAACCATAAAAAATAAGGTTTAGCTATTTCTAGCTAGACCTTTTTTCGTAACCAAATCAGATAAGCGCCTAATACAAAGAGTAAAATAATTAAGCAAATAGCGGTTTCAGCCAGTATCAGATAATCCAGAAATGGAAGTTTCAAGATTCCCTGAGCCATCTTGAGCGAAGTAGCTGTGATAATGGTTGGGAAGGTGAGGGCTGAGAAGGCTGGTTGAAAACCTTGTTTTAAAATATTGGGCAGGCGAGTCAAAACAAAGAAAAAGAAGGATTGAGAAGCCAAAATCATGGCAATCAAGAGCCAAGTCGGTAGGCTGGCACCTCCAACCCGAACTAGAGAAGCCAAGAGTAGAGAGAAAGGAGCACAGTAAATCCCTTCTTGTCCAAGCATGGCTAGTGGGAGTGGATGTTTCTTTAAATCGCTATAAATAAGCGGATAGAGATAGAAGGTCAAGAGAAATCCAAAACTCAAGGTCGCATAGGCAATTTTGATGATGCCTACAAGAGGATAGGTCAAGGCTGCTACTGCTATCCCCACATAAAGTACCGTCCAGCTTGGAGTGGCATGAACCCTCCGACCCGGACAAGCAAACTTGATGGTGAAACCAGCAATCAAAGCCAAATCCAAGAGAAATGAAAACCACCAGAGTCCTTGCGCAACCAAAGGAAAATGAGGGAAGACGCGAAAGACATAAGTCGATAAAATCATCCCAGCCATGGGAAAGGTGGCCATTCCTGACAAAAGAGGAGGCTTGGTCAATTCTTGTTTAGTTTTCTTCCAATTAAAGAGATGCAGAAGTAGAAAGTACATCCACAAAATCAAACCTGTCAGACTAAAAAGATGTGACAGAACCGGCAACGTATCTAAAATAAGATTTCCAGCTCCTGCCAAACCTAGCAAACAACCTGAAAATACTAAGGGGAGTTTTTTCATCCTAACCTCCAATAATCATGTTAGTTTCAGTATAGCATAAAAGCGCTTAAATGAGGACTTAAAAAAACGAAGTCCTATTATTTCAGACTTCATTTTTTACTCAGATAAGGATTAAGCATAAGGTTGCAATTCTGGGTTAATGGGTGTATTGGCTAGATTGTTGGCATAGTTACAAAGACTTGCTAGGCTGACACCAAGAACCACATCCAAGGCATTTTGTTGGGTGTATCCAGCTTCTAGAAATTCAGCCAGGGCTTCATCTCCTACACGACCCTTGGTATTGATGACGGCCAAGGTAAACTTAGCTAGGGTGTCCAATTTAGGATCTGTTTCAATCGGAGTACGATTGCGGAGGGCTTGAAGAAGGTCATCGTTCATCTGGATTTGTTTAATGGAAAAAGCTGTGTGACCTGCGACGCAGAAGGCACAACCATTAGTTACGGCTGCCGTGATTTGCACCACTTCACGCTCAACAGGTGTCAGACTATTGCGACGGTTGATAGCTCCGACAGTTCTGTAGGCTTCTAGGGCAGTAGGTGCATTAGCCAAGAGTCCGATTAGATTGGGAATAAAGCCATTGTTGTCTTTTTCTACTGTTTCAAGAACTTCTTTCACTTCTGCTGGTGCTGATTCTACTGTATGGATTGTAAATGTTGTCATCATAAAACCTCTTTTCATTTTGTTGAAACCTAGTCTATCACAGATTCTATACCTTGCATAATATATATTTTAAATTGCACTGATAAAAATTCTTTATGAAAGTAAAAAAAACCACACAATCTGTGTGATTTCATTATTTATCAAAATACTTTTTAGTCTCAGCAATGACGACTGGTGATAAAACTAAGAGGGCAATCAAGTTTGGCAGAGCCATCAAGGCATTGACGATATCTGCGATAATCCAAACCATATCCAACTCGATAAATCCTCCCAACAAGACCATGAGTACAAAAACCACACGGTAAAGCCAGATGAAACGAACACCAAAGAGGAACTCGAAACAGCGTTCTCCATAGTAGTTCCAACCTAGAATCGTCGTAAAGGCAAAGAGTACAAGGAAGATGGTCAAGAGGGCAGGCCCAAAGTGTGAAAAGACTGTTGAGAAGGCTGACTGAGTCAAAGCCACTCCATTCAAGTCACTATTCCATACTCCAGTTACCAAGATGGTCAAACCAGTTAGAGTACAAATGATGAGGGTATCAATAAAGGTTCCTGTCATGGAAATCAAACCTTGCTCTACTGGTTCATTTGTCTTAGCTGCAGCAGCTGCAATGGGAGCAGAACCCAGACCAGATTCGTTTGAAAACACACCACGCGCAACACCATTTTGGATAGCCATCCGAATGCTAGCACCAGCAAATCCACCTACCGCAGCAACAGGACTAAAAGCTGATGTTAAGATTAAAGTAATTGTGGCAGGGAGTTTTCCAATATTAAAGAAAATAACTGTAAGTGTTCCCAAAATATAGATGATAGCCATAAAAGGAACAACAGCAGTTGAAACCTTTGAAATGGACTTAAGCCCGCCAAAAACGGCAATCGCTACTAAGACAGACAAAACAAGAGCCGTGATAGCTGGCGAAATAGTCGTTGTATTTTGGATAGATTCTGTTATCGAGTTCACTTGAGTGAAGGTTCCGATTCCCAACAAAGCTACTAAGACACCTGCGATAGCAAAAAAGATGGCAAGTGGTCGCCACTTTTCTCCCATACCCAAAAGTATATAGTGCATGGGACCTCCTGCAACAGCACCGTTATCGTCTTTAGTCCTGTATTTAATAGCTAATAAACCTTCCGCATACTTGGTTGCCATTCCAAAGAAAGCCGCCATCCACATCCAAAAGAGAGCTCCTGGTCCACCGACCTTGATAGCTGTCGCCACCCCGATAATATTTCCCGTACCAACTGTCGCTGCCAGGGCTGTACACAAGGCCGCAAAACTGGATACATCCCCATGCCCCTTATCCTTGATAAAAATAAGCTGAAAGGCCTTAGAGAGACGCAAAACCTGCAAGAGTCCTAGACGAGCAGTTAGGTAAATCCCTGTCCCAACCAATAAAATCAAGAGGGGTGGTCCCCAAGCAAAAGCATCAATTGATTTAAGCAATTCTAACATTCTATTCTCCTATCTTTTCAACCCCAAAAGAAAGAGCACATGCAAGATACATGTACTCTGGAATGCTTAGATAAATGCTAAAAAGCGGTCTATCCTAGCTCTGTCCTTTTACCTGAGAGTTTGAGCAGTTGCCTGCCTTGCCCCTTCGGTGCCTTTACGGTCTCTCCAGAGTTCCGTCCATTTACAGTCATGGAAAATCAAACGATTTGCCACTTCTATTAAACTTCATTCGGTGTTGGTATTTAATTGATTCTTATTTTACAAAAAATGTTGGCTTTTGTCAATGTTTTTTGGAAAAATCTTATTTGACTCTGTAAAAGAAAGATTGAGCATTCCCATGTGCGTGAGGTGCTGTTAATTAAATGAATCTGTTTCACTCCTAGTCTACACGATATAAGAATTGTTCTGGATCGCCATGTAGCGGAAATGCAGCATGGAAGATGATTCGATCTTTACTAATATCCGAAGCATCCGTGACCACCTTACCCATAGATGTCCCATCCGGTATTCTAACACCTGCTGGTACAAACTTAATAAAGACTCCAAAATCTTTGGCCGAATAGCGAGCTATCAACAAACCATTTACCAATTCCGATTCTGCAAGGTCAACTTTAAATCCCTCTGGCGCTATCAAGCCATCTTTACTAAAGACTAAGTCTTCTCCTCCATGACCATTACTCCATTTTCCCTCAATACTAGAGAAATCTCCATTTTTTATGGCATTTATATCCATTTCCCCAGAAGTATTTTGATTTGATGAAGATGCTGTTGCAGCAAATTTTTCTGTTACAGATTTCCAAGTCAGACTAGATAGATTCATTCGAGCACCAGGACTGACTTCATCCTCTGTCTTAGCTTCTTTAACCTTCTCTAGTTTGTCCCCACTACTATTCAACTTCCAAATGGTATGAATGGTCTGTGGATCTCCTGCGAACGGATTCCACTGGGTATAGAGATTACCATTTTCTAATAGATAGGCCTTAAAGCGTGTTCCAAGCATCTGCATTTTATTTTCAGCATTGGTGAGGCGAATGACTTTCTGATCTTTGAGTGTAAAAATATCTAAAATCTCACTACCATTTTTCGAAGATACAATCAATTCATCAATGCCATTTTTATCCATATCAACCATTGCATAGGTAAAGGCTTGACTGCGTTCTGCCATCCCTGCATAGATATTAGCAGTTAGATTGATATTATCCTTAACTTCTGATTTATGGTCTAGAAGAAATTCATAATCCTTCAAAATGCTATTATAAGGACTGTAATCTGCACTTGACTTCCCCTTATCTGCACTTGCCCCTCCAGGAATCTTATCTGAAACAGACTTCCAGCTTAAAGTCTCTAGAGAAATGGGAGAAGCGACCCCAATATCCGCTAGTTCCTGAGCCTCCTTACCCTTTACCAAAGACTGTCCGTCTTCACTAAATTGGTAGTGGGCATAGATGTGACTCGTTGCTGTACCAGCTCCACGATAGAGCAGGGAATTGTCTGGCAAGATAGCAACCGTCATTCTCTCACCAATCTGGTCTAAACGATTTTCTTGATTGGTTAGACGAATCACCTTCCCATCTTTCAAAGTACGGATATCCAGTAAACTCTTTTCGCCGCTCTTCATTTCAAGAGCAAGTAAAAGTTCATCTACTCCATCATTATTCAAATCCGTCTTGTGGTAAACCACATCTGTATAAAAGCCTTGAGAAGACTTTACTTGACTAGCCAGAGGATTGACATCCATACCTGTCGGCAAGGTGCCTTTCGCTACTTTTTCATAGTCATCCAAAACTTTATTATAGTAACTGTAATCTATCTCTGGACTTGCTACTTCCTCGGATGCTGGTTCCGCGCTTTTATTCCAAGGTAGATACTGACAGCCTCCTAAACATAGAGTCAGTGAAAGTGTTGTGGCTAATATTAACTTTTTCATATTACTCCCTTATCTAAGAGAAAGGAACCAGCCTATGCCAATTCCTTTCGCTATTTTTAGTGTATCAAAATGTTACCTATTCGCAAATTGTTTTCTATTTCTATTTATTTGTTATAAGGCCATTTCTCACAAGCTATCATTCTAGCGAACCCACTTACCTGAACTATCTACTTGGTAACCATCTGGGGTACGTTCGTTGACTGCCATCTTACCATTTGACTTGAGATAGTAGTCACCTACCCATGTGTTACGAGCATAGCTTCCTTCTGATGTTAGGTAATAGTAAGATTGGTAGCTACTATCATAGATCCACTCACTCTTAGCCATTTTACCATCTGATTTGAGGTAGTAACTTCCAGCCCAAGCATTACGCGCATAGCTACCCTCTGCTGTCAAGTAATAGTATGATTTATAGTTATTGTCATAAATCCACTCGCTCTTAGCCATGTAGCCACCTGATTTGAGGTAGTAGTTGCCTGACCAAGCATTTTGAACAAAGTTACCTGAAGCATTTAGGTAGAAGTATGAATTGTACTGAACATCAAAAATCCATTGATTAACTACTTTAACACCAGCTTTGTAGTAAGAGGAACCTGACCAACCAGTCTGACCTGAGGTAGAGTTAGTAGTTTGTTTTGGAGCTTCAGTTGGTTTTGGTTTTTCTGTTTCTTTAGGAGTTGAAGGGTCTAGAGGATTGACATATTTTTGATTCTTAACAGTGAATGTCGCTGATCTACCACTAAACTTATGCAAGATATCTCCTTCTTTACTTTCTCCATGAAATTGTAAGTAATATTCACCATCTGGAACATTTGCAAAATTAGTCCAATCTTGCTTTGTAATCGGAACAGATGATTTATCAAATCCTTGATTGAAAGTATCTTTTCTAGGAATTTGACCTGTCTTTGCATTTACAATATCTGCATATATATATACAGAATATTTTACAGGTACATTTTCAACAGTCATATCCACATAGATACTTTTATTTTCTGAACCTGGTGTAATTTTATAGTCCACCTTATGATTTTCAATTTTGGTAATTTCTGCATGCACTGTTTGCGCTGAAAAAGGTAGAACTCCTGCTGTGTCAATTGTTGACAATACTCCGACTGTTGAAAGTGCCAAAGCACATACTAATAATTTCTTTTTGTTCATGTTATTTTCCTCCATGTTATAGTTTTTTATTTAATCCACTTACCTGATTCATCCACTTGATAACCATCTGGGGTACGTTCGTTGACTGCCATCTTACCATTTGATTTGAGATAGTAGTCACCTACCCATGTGTTACGAGCATAGCTTCCTTCTGATGTTAAGTAGTAGTATGAATCATAGTTCTTATCAAAAATCCACTCTTTTGTAGCCATCTTGCCATTTGATTTAACATAATAACTATCAACCCAAGTACTGTAAGAATAGCTTCCCTCAGACGTTAGATAATAGTAGGCACCATAGTTCTTATCAAAAATCCACTCACTCTTAGCCATGTAACCACCTGATTTAAGGTAATAGTTTCCTACCCAAGAATTTTGGACAAAGTTACCTGAAGCATCTAGGTAGAAGTAGGAATTATAGTTTTTATCGAAAATCCACTTACTAGTGACTTTAGTGCCATTCTGGTAGTAGGATGAACCTGACCAACCAGATTGAACCCTATTAGAAGTTGATTTTGGACTTTGATTAGTTTTAGAATTTCCAACTGATTTTGTACTTTCTACAGCTTGTGCATTATCAACCAGTTTAGAATTCTCTACTGGCTTAGAACTCTCTGCTGGCTGTGTAGTTAAACTTGCTTCATCTTTTACATATTTTCCATCTTTAACAGTAATAAGATTTGACCTTCCTAAAAACTTTTGACCCCTTAGATACTGATGGCTAAATTCAAAGTAATACTTCCCATCTGGTAACTTTTCAAACTTATTAACACTTACATGCTTAGAAGGTACATAATAAAAATCTTTCTCAAGCCCTTTCTCTTTGCTCACTTCACCAAATTCTGGACCTCTATAGCCCCAAACTTGTTCATGTGTATCGGCACTAAATAACGTGGGAACGATATCTTCAGGCTCTTCCAAAAAAGGAGTCGCCTTAATTTTTAAGACAAGATGCTTATCCCCAAGCACCTCTGCTTTTACATCAAGAAAAGCCTGGGTTGTGTCAGCCTGCACCGTTTGTGCTGAAAAAGGGAGAACTCCTGCTGTGTCCACAAGAGAGACCAATCCAAATGTTGCAGTCACTAGGCTGGTTACTAAAACTGTTTTTGACTTCATCATCAAAAATCTCCTTTAAAATTTTATTGTTTACGGTTACAGTATAGCATGCTATTTACCTTATTTACGAAAAGCGTATTTATATTTACCTTTATTGAACAATTACCCCCCCCCCCCGAAAAAGCGTAACTATATTTACTTTTTTCTAAAAATTCCCTTAAAAACTGGTAGAATTATGATAGAATGGAAAAAAGGACTTGAGGAGATTTAGGATGCAAGATGAAAGTGTTTATGGATTAGTCTATAAGGCTATTCGTGAGGAGAGAGGATTTACACAGAAGGAAGCTGCTGGTACAACGGTGACTCCTCACTTTTTACGTCAGTTTGAACAAGGGAAATCTCGAATAACCATTCAAAAATTTGAAGAGATTCTGTCTAATATTGGAATTGATAAGGAGACCTTTGATAGTCTCAAAACGCAAATGTTCCCAACTGAATTTCATAAATTACAGGCTCAGGTTGCTGATTTAGCCTATAAGCGTGAATTTAAAAAGATCCTTAGCTTGATTAATCAACCCTTGGAAAATCCTGGAATAGCTGAACACTATGTGATTGCCAATCGTGTAGTCAATAAATTTGCTATCGCAAACATCATCGGCGATTCTTTTCTGACTCCAAAAGATTATCAAGAACTAGAATATATCAAGAACTATCTGAGTGAATTGGACGATTGGAATAAAATTGAGGTCAATATCTTTTCATCTATCCTTCCTCACTTTTCAATCGAATTTTTAGATTACAGGCTCTACCACTTATTAGATACTCTAAAAAAACAGACTGAATACCATTCAATCCGTACCGCTGACTACTATATTGCCTGCTTAAGAACTGCTATCAAGCATTACTCTGTCAATGGCTACTATGATAAGGCTGAGAATTTAGCGGTGAAGACTCTGGAAGTGATTAATACTTTCCCTCTACTGAGTACCAAGATGACAGAAATGATTAATCTTTCCATGGAACGGGCTAATAATTTTCTCCGACAAGATGATGTCAGAGGTCTAGAACTTGCTAAACACATTTTTGCTAGTCTCGATAACTTTGAAAAAATTTATCCAAATCAACTTTTGACACGAATGAGAGAGGACTTCTTTGCAACTGTCACACAACTCAATCACACTGGGCAACCTTTAGATGTCTAGGCTAGAAATAAAAAAAGCTTGAGGAATCATCTATATTCCTCAGGCTTTTCTTATCCTTTAAAAATCACAATAGTTGCACCACTACCTCCAGCATTTTGTGGGGCATAGCCGAAACTCTTGACATGTTTGTTTCTTTGTAGGTATTTAGTGACACCTTCACGGATGACTCCTGTTCCGATACCATGGATGATATCAACTTGCGCCATATTGTTAAGCAGGGCTTGGTCGATAAAGGCATCTAACTCATTCATGGCTTCTTCATAACGTTTGCCTCGAAGATCCAGTCTGGCTTGAGGTCCTCGCCCAGAAGTTCGTTTCACAACATTGACCTGTTTCTTCTTGACTTGCTTTTCTTGCTGAGCCTGAACGAGGTCAAATTCTTTTTCTTCCAAGGTCATCTTGATTAAACCGACTTGGGCTTCCCAGCGGCCATCTTTGAGTTGACTGGTCAAGGTACCACGCTGTCCATAACTGAGAACCACGATATCATCTCCCACATTTGGAGCCCGTTTTTTCTTGGCCTTTTGAAGGACCTTGTTTTTGGACAAATCCACTTTTTCAGGAGCCAATTTTTTCAGCTTGGCCTTGGCTTCAATGATTTCATGAGGTTTGAGTTGCGATTTACTGTGAAGATTTTTAAGAATCTGGTCACTCTCACTTAGGGCCATGTCCACAATCTCAGCAGCCTGTTCACGCGCCTTATTAAGCTCGATTTCCTTTTCACGATTAAGCTCGTTGTAAAGTTTTTTGAGAGCACGGTTCATCTTGAGATTTTCTTGCTCCACCTCACGGATATTGTCCAAGCGTTTACGGCTTTCCAGCGTCTGCTCTTCCAGTTGCTCAATAATCCGATTGACATCATTATCTTGATCGACCTGCTGACTGGCATCCCCTACGATAACTTCAGATAGTCCTAAACGTTTAGCAATTTCAAAAGCATTGCTTCGGCCAGGAACACCCTGCATAAAGCGATAGGTCGGGCGAAGAGTTGCAGTATCAAACTCCATGCTGGCATTTTGCACAAAGGCTGTCTCAATACCGTAGGCCTTTAGTTCCGGATAGTGGGTCGTCGCCATAGTCTTGACTTGACGCAGGCGAAGGTCCTCCAGAATAGCCATGGCAAGGGCGGCTCCCTCTTGGGGATCTGTACCAGCCCCCAACTCATCCAAGAGTAAGAGTGAATGCTGGTTGACCTTGCCAAGAATATCCACGATATTGGTCATGTGGCTAGAGAAGGTAGACAAGCTCTGCTCAATAGACTGCTCATCTCCAATATCAGCAAAAATTTCTTCAAAAATACCCACACGACTTCCCTTGTCTGCTAAAATCGGCAAACCAGACTGGGCCATAACCTGCGTCAATCCCAGAGTTTTAAGCATGATGGTCTTCCCACCAGTATTGGGACCTGTAATGACAATAGCTGTTAAATCTTGGCCAAAATGGACATCATTTGCGACGGCATTTTTGACCAAAGGATGGCAGACATGGAGCAGTTGAATCTCTTGATTTTCTGATAGCTGAGGCACGACTGCTTGCTTCTCTTGGATAAAACGAACTTTGGCACGAATCAAGTCCAGATGACCGATAATCCAAGCATCGTTGGCAATCTCAGCCGCATGAGGGCGGACACGCTCAGAAATTTCTTGGAGAATGCGAAGCATTTCATAGCGCTCATCTGCTCGCAAACTAGCAATCTCTTCACTCAGTTTGACCACCTCACGGGGTTCGATATAGACGGTGTTTCCACTAGCAGAAATATCATGAACAACACCTGCAATCTTATTGCGATAGGTATTCTTGACTGGTAAAACCTGACGGCCATTTCTACTGGCAACAATCCCTTCTGTCAACATCTGCCCTTTTTGCTTGAGCAAATCTTGCAAGACATCGCGGACCTGACTCTCGCTATCATGGATTTTTCGACGGATGCGCGCCAATTCTTCACTGGCGAAATTTTCAATGAAACCTGCATCATTAAAGGCCTGTAAGTTTCCTTGTAATTGCGGAAAATCATGTAATTTCTCAAACCAGAGGGCTAATTCTTCCAAATTGATATTTTCCAGATTGACATAAAAACTTTGCAGTTCTCGGCTAGAAAGAAGCACGCGCTTCAAGAGGAGGAACTCCTCGATATTGAGGTCTGCTCCCATCTCCAAACGCTTGCAGACTCCTGCAATTTCCTTGGTTGCGAGAATGGTAAAATGCGGTTGCTCGACAAAAAGAGCCTGCATTTCCTTCATCTCAGCAAAAGCCTGTTTGATTTTATCTGCCTTAGCAGTTGGAGCCAGCTGTCTCAATTGCTCCAAGCCCTGCTCGGTCAACAAATGAGGTTCAAACAAGGCCTTGACCTTATTGAACTCTAATGTTTCTAATATTTTCTTGTTCATCTTTATTTCCTTGTCTTTGAATGTCTAGATGTGGTATACTCAATGAAAATCAAAGAGCAAACTAGGAAGCTAGCCGCAGGTTGCTCAAAATACTGTTTTGAGGTTGCAGATGGAAGCTGACGTGGTTTGAAAAGATTTTCGAAGAGTATTAGCTTTTTACATTCTGATAGATTCTAGTCAATCTGTAAACAAAGGGCTAGGAAAATTCCTGCCCTTTTTATCCGATTAAATTTGTCACCCAGATTTGTTTGAGCCAACTGGTTGTTACTGGTATGCTCTGGATGATATGTTTTGCGACGATACTCTTTTCAAGAGGATTTTGTATAGCTGCCATGGGAATGGTTGCTAGTATGGTCAAGGCCATTTGCAAGACAAATAAGGTCACCAACATAGACAAGATACCCGCTGAAACTTGGAACAACTTGCCACCCAGTTTTTTACTAGGAAGTAAGTGTAAGAGGAGACCAAGCAAACGACCGATGCTATAGACAATCCCAAATACCAACAAGTAGCCGATACCTGCGTAAAAGACCTTATCCAACTGAAAGAGTTGATCCGATGGGAAGAAGAAAGTCCCCTGACCTTCCTGCGGGTTTGCATAAGGGAGTAATAAATGGAATTGCTCTCCCAGTCCCTTGTAAAACTGGCCAGCCATAAAAGCCGATGCCATAGCTGAAATCAGGTAATAGACCTGCAAGAGCAGGCCTCTCCGATAGCCGATATAAAATCCCCAAGCCAAGACCAATAGAAGAAGGAGTGAAATCATAAGGAATCCTCAATCTTGCTCTGCTCTTGCTTGCAAGTCACAAGCTTGTGACGGAGTTCTTCTAGCTCTTGCTCCTTATCGTCAAATTCAATCTCACGACTGAGTTGAGTTGACAAACAGTTGACTGCCAACAAAAGAGCGATTGTTTCATCATCTGCACTAGGCATTTGTTCTTTAATTGCTTGGTATTTTTCTGTCGCAACCTTAGCGATTTCCTCCATAAAGAGGTTATCGTGTTCGGTTGTCAAGGTTAATGATTTTTTTCCGAATGTAAATTTGAATCGATTTAGATTTGCCATAAAATTCACCTCACGATATTATACCAAAATTCGCTAACTTTGTCAGTTTTTACAAATTTGCCTGCTTTTATGGTACAATAGAAACTATGGCAAGTATAACACTCACACCAAGCGAAAAGGAGATTCAGACTTTTCTTGAACACTATCAAACCAGTCTGGCTCCCAGTAAAAACCCCTATATTCGCTACTTTTTGAGACTACCTCAAGCAACGGTTTCTATCTATACTTCTGGCAAGGTCTTGCTTCAGGGTGAAGGGGCTGAGAAATACGCCAGTTTCTTTGGCTATCAGCTTGCAGAGGAAATCAGCGGACAAAATCTTCCTTTGATTGGGACAGATGAAGTTGGAAATGGTTCCTACTTTGGTGGACTTGCAGTTGTGGCTTCTTTTGTCACACCTGACCAGCACGACTTCTTACGAAAACTCGGTGTGGGGGATTCTAAGACTCTGACCGACCAAAAGATTCATCAGATCGCTCCTATTCTCAAGGAAAAAATCCAGCACCAGGCACTGCTTCTCTCACCAAGCAAGTACAACGAGGTCATCGGAGATCGCTACAATGCGGTTTCGGTTAAGGTGGCCCTTCATAATCAGGCTATCTATCTCCTCCTTCAAAAAGGTCTTCAGCCTAAGAAAATTGTAATTGATGCCTTTACCAGTGCTAAAAATTATGACAAATACTTGGCACAAGAGGCCAATCGTTTCAACAATCCTATCAGCTTAGAAGAAAAGGCTGAGGGCAAATACTTGGCTGTCGCAGTTTCTTCTATCATTGCGCGTGATCTCTTTCTGGAAAATCTTGAAAATCTGGGACGAGAACTGGGCTATCAGCTTCCAAGTGGAGCTGGAACGGCTTCTGATAAGGTGGCTAGCCAGATTTTACAAGCCTATGGTATGCAGGGACTCAATTTCTGCGCCAAACTGCACTTTAAAAATACTGAAAAAGCGAAAAAACGCTTAGAAAGGTAAGTTATGAATTCATTTAAAAATTTCCTAAAAGAGTGGGGATTATTCCTCCTGATTCTGTCATTACTAGCTTTAAGCCGTATCTTTTTTTGGAGTAATGTCCGCGTAGAAGGTCATTCTATGGACCCTACCCTAGCGGATGGCGAAATCCTCTTTGTTGTCAAACACCTCCCTATTGACCGTTTTGATATCGTAGTGGCCCATGAGGAAGATGGCAATAAGGACATTGTCAAACGTGTTATCGGAATGCCTGGCGACACCATCCGTTACGAAAACGATAAACTTTACATCAATGACAAAGAGACGGACGAGCCTTACCTAGCTGACTACATCAAACGCTTCAAGGATGACAAACTCCAAAGCACCTACTCAGGCAAGGGATTTGAAGGAAATAAAGGAACTTTCTTTAGAAGTATCGCTCAAAAAGCCCAAGCCTTCACAGTTGATGTCAACTACAATACCAACTTTAGCTTTACAGTTCCAGAAGGAGAATACCTCCTCCTCGGAGACGACCGCTTGGTTTCGAGCGACAGCCGCCACGTAGGTACCTTCAAAGCAAAAGATATCACAGGGGAAGCTAAATTCCGCTTCTGGCCAATCACCCGTATCGGAACATTTTAAGAAACCTAAGAGGCCGAGAATCAGCAATCTCAGCCTCTTCTTCTATCGTGAGAAGATGATTATTCACTACCCAGTTTGATTAAGATAGAAACAAAGTTATACTCAATGAAAATCAAAGAGCAAACTAGGAAGCTAGCCGCAGGTTGCTCAAAACAGTGTTTTGAGGTTGCAGATGGAAGCTGACGTAGTTTGAAGAGATTTTCGAAGAGTATTAACTCTCACCTATTTATGCAAAGGAATCTTATGGAAGTTTATTTTTCAGGAACCATTGAACGGATTATTTTTGAAAATCCCAGCAATTTTTATCGCATTCTCCTCCTAGAAATCGAAGATACGGACGCAGAGGATTTTGATGATTTTGAAATCATTGTCACCGGCACCATGGCTGACGTGATTGAGGGAGAAGACTATACCTTTTGGGGACAGATTGTCCAGCACTCCAAGTATGGGGAACAACTGCAAATCAGCCGATATGAACGCGCAAAACCAACTAGCAAGGGCTTGGTCAAGTACTTTTCAAGTAGCCATTTCAAAGGAATTGGTCTCAAGACTGCTCAGAAAATCGTGGACACCTATGGAGACAATACCATTGACGAAATTCTGCAACACCCAGAAAAGCTAGAAGGTATCTCAGGGCTCTCTGCCAAAAATCGCGAGGCTTTCGTCTCCACCCTCCGTCTCAACTACGGAACCGAGATGGTTTTGGCCAAACTTGCCAACTACGGCATTCCCAATAAACTAGCCTTTCAGATTCAAGACTTTTACAAGGAAGAAACCCTTGATGTGGTTGAAAATTATCCCTACCAGCTGGTTGAGGATATCAAGGGCTTGGGCTTTACCATTGCTGACCAATTAGCGGAAGAACTAGGTATCGAAAGTCAGGCTCCTGAACGCTTCCGAGCAGGACTAGTTCATAGTCTTTTTCAGGCCTGTATGGAAACAGGGGACACCTATGTTGAAGCACGGGATTTGTTAGAACAAACCCTTACTCTCCTTGAATCTTCTCGTCCCGTGGAACTGGACCCCAGCCAAGTAGCCCAAGAACTCTCCTACCTGATTGAAGAAGACAAGGTTCAGCAGATTGATACCAAAATTTTTGACAACAGCCTCTTTTTCGCCGAGGAAGGCATCCGCAGTCACTTGGTTCGTATCCTTGAAAAAGGAAAACAGAAGAGTCATGATTTAGAAACTATTCAAAAGCATATCACTACTGTCGAGCAAGAACTGGGAATTGAGTATGATAGCATTCAAAAACAGGCTATCTGTGATGCTATCCAGAACAAGGTCTTTATCCTGACAGGTGGGCCTGGTACTGGTAAGACAACGGTTATCAATGGTATCATCGCTGTTTATGCCCTTTTAGAAGGACTTGACCTCAGGAAAAAAAGCAACCTACCTATTCTTCTTGCCGCTCCAACTGGTCGAGCAGCTCGACGCATGAACGAATTGACAGGCTTGCCTAGCGCGACCATACACCGCCACTTAGGAATGACAGGGGACGATGATACCAGTCATCTGGAAGATTATCTAGATGCTGACTTTATCATCGTGGATGAATTTTCCATGGTGGATACTTGGCTGGCCAATCAACTCTTCTCCAACATCTCTTCTAACAGTAAAATACTCATCGTGGGCGACAGCGACCAGTTGCCTTCTGTCAGTCCTGGACAGGTTCTAGCGGATCTCCTTCATATTCCCTTGATTCCTCAGACTCGATTGGAAAAAATTTATCGGCAAAGCGAAGAATCAACCATCGTTACCCTAGCTAGTCAGATTCGACAGGGCATCTTGCCAGCTGATTTCACCCAGAAAAAAGCAGACCGTTCCTACTTTGAAATCGCTAGTGGTCATATTCCTGCTACTATTGAAAAGATTTTAGGCGCTGCCCTTAGAAGTGGTATTCCTGCACGTGACATTCAGGTTCTGGCTCCCATGTACCGAGGGACTGCAGGGATTGATGCCATCAACCAGCTCATGCAAGACCTCCTTAACCCACCACAAAAAGACCAACTCAGTTTTGAAGCTCCCCAGTGCCACTATCGTAAGGGCGACAAGGTCATTCATTTGGTCAACGATGCTGAAATCAATGTCTTTAATGGGGATCTAGGAGCCATCACAGACCTGATTCCCGGTAAATATACCGAGTCAAAACAAGACGAAATTGTCATTGATTTTGATGGCAATGAGGTCTCTTACCCACGTAACGAATGGTACAAGATTCGCCTAGCCTATGCCATGAGTATCCATAAATCACAGGGAAGTGAGTTCCCTGTTGTCATCCTACCTATCACCAGTGCTAGCAGGCGTATGCTGGAGCGGAATCTCATCTACACAGCCATTACACGCGCCAAAAGCAAACTCATCTTACTAGGTGAATTACAGGCCTTCGACTATGCTACCCAGCACATCGGAACTGCCAGAAAAACCTATCTAATTGAACGCTTCAATGATCTAATTGAAAATGTTGAAGAAAAGCAACAAGCTGTCTCTGAAACTGCCACATCAAGCGACTCTGAACAATCCTACATCCTAACCGAAGAAAACTGGGACAGTATCCCAGCCATGATTGGGATTACAGACGCAGATCTCAAAGAGATTTTTGGAAAATAGTGCATCAGAAAACCCACCTAGTCAGGTGGGATTTTTGTTTATTAAGATTATTTTACTGTTGCTGTGCTTGTAATCAATTCAACAGCTTTTTTGATTGTGATATCGTGTTTCAACATATCAGCTGAAAGCAAGCTTTGTACTTGTGCCACTTCCATGTTGTAATCTGCTGCCAATTGCTCGATTTCTTTTTGGATTTCTTCTTCTGATGCGTCAAATCCTTCAGCTTTGGCAACTGCTTCGATAACAAGGTTAGTCTTAGTACGTGACTCAGCTTCTCCCTCGTATTGTTTGTGAAGGTCTTCTTGAGTAGTTCCAGTGATTTGGAAGTACATGTCAGGGTTGATACCTTGACGTTGCAAGTTTCCAAGGAATTCGTTTACTGAACGGTGAACTTCTTCGTGGATCATTTCTTCTGGAAGTTCTACGATTTCAGCGTTTTCTACAGCTTTATCAATTGCTGCACCTTCAACTGCGTCTTTGTAAGCTTCTTCTTTAGCAACAGCCAATTCGTTGCGGTATTTTTCTTTCAATTCAGCAAGTGTTTCAACTTCTTCGTCGATGTCTTTTGCAAGTTCATCGTCAAGAGCTGGAACTTCTTTCGCTTTTACTTCGTGGATAGTTGTCACGAATTTAGCTTCTTTACCTGCAAGATCTTCTGCTTGGTAGTCTTCTGGGAATGTTACAACTACATCAACAGTTTCACCAGCTGAGTGACCTACCAATTGGTCTTCGAAACCAGGGATGAATTGACCTGAACCAAGTCCAAGTGAGAAGTTTTCACCTTTTCCACCATCAAATTCAACACCATCGATAGAACCAACGAAGTCGATGACAACAGTGTCTCCGTTTTCAGCAGCAGCTTCTTTGATAACCAATTCAGCCAAGTTGTTGCGTTCGCGTTCAATACGCTCTTCAACGTCAGCGTCAGTTACTTCTTTTTCTACATCTACTGATACTTCAAGGTTTTTGTAGTCACCCAATTTTACTTCAGGTTTTGTAACAACTTCAGCAGTGATAACCCAGTCTTGACCTTTTTCCATTGAAGTTACGTCAATTTTTGGTTGAGCAACGACTTCAAGGCCAGCTTCTTTTACAGCCGCTTCATAAGCGTTTGGCAAAAGAGCGTTCATAACGTCTTGGTAAAGTGACTCTTCCCCAAATTTTTTGTCGAAGATAGGGCGTGGAAGGTGACCTTTACGGAAACCTGGAACATTAAGAGATTTCTTCACTGAGTTGAAGACACGATCCAATTCTGGTTTGATTTGGTCTTGAGAGATAGTGAAAGTCAAGACACCACGGTTTGTTTCTTTGTTTTCAAATGATACAGACATTCTGTCATTTCTCCTTAAAATTTTTTAAATACAGTCTATTATAACATAAATGGACGACTTTTTTCAAGTAACGAATGCGCTTTTCAATGATAGGGGAGGTACGGTTTCTTCTTAGTTTTCTTTAGGTTTCGAATATAATCTTATAAAAGATGTTTAATAATGGCTGATTACAGTAAAAAACGAATCGCCCACACATCCCTCATTAGGCGATTCGTTTTGTATTATTTAACCACAAGAACCTTGTAATATTCATACTTATTTGGCTGTGTAATCTTAATTTTTTGACCATAGAAACCATCGATTTCTTTGTCAAAATAATCTGAAAATCCTGATGGCAAGCGTTTCATCTTAAGAACTTCTCCAGATTGGTCTGCATATACAAGGAAATGATAGTGGGTTGTAGACATACCATCATCGATCAATACAAAGTAACCTGTTTTGAGCTTACCTTGTTCATTATCTAAATAGTATAGTTTATTATTATTGATTGTGAAGTCAGTAGATGGAAGTCTAAGTCGTACACCTGGGTCTTCTAGATAAAAATCATTGCCAACTTTTTTGATTTCTGATCTAGTTGTCATCTCTGGAAGTGGTAATACTCTACGACCATCTGCTCCAAAGTAATATCGACCTGGTAGATTTTGGAAATTACGAATGACAACTTTAGAATCAATTTCTTGTCCTTCTTCTTTATTATCTACTAAAGCTAAGATTGTATTTGAAACTTCATCCCCATATTTGTCGGAAAACTTCTTGATTTCAGGCTTGATATACCAAGTGTTTTTTTCAATAATAACATCGTCACCTTTAGCATTTAGCAAATATTCTTGCCCATCTCCAAGTTTGACAATATCATGAATATTGTATCCAGCATCTTTTCTATTTGCTAGATAGCCATCCTTACCAATAACATAACTTTCTCCATCGCTGGCTGGAACAGCTCTGTCTGCGACCATAGCACCTGATTTTTCAAAGTAAGACCATTTACCACTTGCAGTCGCCCATCCTGTTGCCATAGCGCCACTGCCTTTGAGGTAATACCATGTAGCCCCTTCTTTGTACCAACCTGTACGCATGGCGCCACTATCTGCTAGGGAGTACCATGTGCCATCTTCCTTGTACCAGCCAGTACGCATAGCGCCACTATCTGCTAGGGAATACCATGTATTTCCGTCTTTGAGCCAGCCTGTCTGCATTTTACCAGCGCTATCGAAGTGATACCAAGAGCCAGCATTTTGCACCCATTTATTTTTGGCAATACTGCCATCTTGTGAAAGATTCCAGTCAGCACCATTTTTAACCCAAGTATCTGCAGCCTGTGCTTGGTTGATAGACAATAGTAGACCAGCACCTGCAAGTAAACCAAGAGTGAGTAGTTTAGATTTTTTCATAGTTATTTCCTCTTTTATTGAATAGCTATAAGAAGACTTCCCTCTTTATTTAGCTATATTCTAATACTTTTCATAGCCAAAACCAATAATATTATGAAAAACTAGACAATATTACCAATATCTACGGATTGTATTTTGATCCATTCCGTATTGATTCATATAAGAAACATCTTGACCTCTATCTGGAGCATGAACTACCTTGCCACCACCAACATAAATACCCACATGTTGATTTGAACCTTGGTCGCCATTGTACAATATTAAATCTCCAGGAAGTTGTGAGCCACTATATATAAATTGCCCTCCTTCAGCTTGTTCTTCAGTTGTTCTCCCAATATAAATATCAAACTTAGCATGAATAGCCATCGTAAATCCTGAGCAATCTACGCCACTATCCAAATCTGCCCCACCCCAAACATAGGGGATTTTACCTACAAAGGTTTCTGCATATTCAGCTACAGCTTCTCCTTTATTTTCAACTAGAGCTCCACTTGTCCTAAAGAAATAAGGGGTGCCTCCAACTCGATTATAACCAGTTAACATAGCACCATCATTTGAAAGATAGTACCAATTACCATCTGGGTTAATCCACTCATTTGATTTCATCCAACCTTGATCATCAAAATAATACCATTTCTCATCTAACAATTCCCAATGTTTAGCATACCCACCTGAACTATATTTGAACCACCAGCGACCATCTGTTTGCATCCAAGTTCCTTTATCATCTCTATTTTGATTAAATGCTATTTTTTCTTGATTACCTTCTACTTGAGTTAATTCTCTGGGAGAAAATCCTACCAACTTAACTTGTTCTGCATCTTCAACCTTAATTTTACCTTCTTTAACAAGTTGATCAATTGCTTCTTTCTCGCTTGTATACTGTGAAGTTGTTTGTGATGTAGTCACTTTAGTGGTAGACGTTGTAGTTTCTGCACTAACTACATAAGTAGTTGATAACAAAGCTCCTGAAGTAAGTAATAAAGCTGCATAAGTAATATATTTTTTCATGACAAAAATCCTTTCTTTTAAGTTAATGTTTATTGGAACTACTAACAAAGTTAATATTATAAATAACTTCTAATAATGGTTAAGAGTACAACAATTCTATGTATTTTTTATGTGACATTACTTTGATTTAGATTACGGAAACATCATCTCATCCTTTTTCTTGTTTAATTTCCTAAAAACCAAGTTAAAAAAGATATAAAAATTGGTAAAACGTAAGTAAAATTAGTAATCCTTTTCATAGTCTTTAACACCTTCTTTCCACCATCATTGCCCACCCCACATCTTTATGATATACTAAATATAAACATTTTCTTAAAACTTCTACTTTTGGAACATTTTTGGAGGCAAAAATATGCGGTGGGATATTGGTTCAGTTTATAAATACATTCGTAAATCAAAAGGGATTACACAAAATGAGGTCTGTGGTGACTACATTACTCATTCTAACTTATCGAAGTTTGAAAATAATCATTCTACTCCTAGGTATGACACTATGGAGTTGTTGTTGAGGCAAATTGATATGTGTTTCGATGAATTTCATTATATTTGTCAACATTACCAAATGGATTCTCGTAAGAAATTATTTTCAGAATATTATCAAGTCATTTCTTCACCTAATCTAGAAGAAATGAAGGCACTGCTATCAAAATGTCAAATTTATCTAGATGAAGTACAAAATGATATCCCAATAGAACATGCTGTGAAAGAACTAACCATTTTTATAGAAGTGATTGAAAATCAGTTTTCCGATAAAGCTCAAGCCTTGGCTGAGGAGTTATGGAAAGAATTGGAAAAAAGAGATCAGTGGTTCCTCTCAGATTTACGATTGCTAGTGATGATTATTTTCCATTTCCCTATTGATTCACTAGAAATGCTACGTCAAAGACTTGTAAAATCTCTAAATAAATACACAGATTATCGTCCAATTCAAAGTATTCATTACTCCATTCTAGCCAATATGACACGAATGTACCTTGAAGCAGGGAAGAAAAATGCCTGTCTATGCTTAATTCAAGAATGTCTTGATTTATCAAAAAAAATGAAACGATACGATTTATTGGGTGTAGCTCAAGTACGTCTGGGAATCGTTACTGAGGAACATGCTATGATTAATAAAGGACTATCCTTACTCGAATCAACAGATGAAAGTCGATTACTAGAGGAAATGAAAAAAGAAGTTCGTGATTATTATCAAGTAGATTTTTTTGAAATAGAGACCAAACAATAACTATTACATTATGAATAAAAGCGAACATGACTTCCTAGAAAACGAAGCTGTTCGCTTTTTTTATTTTACTATGTCAGATAGTTTATTTCACAACAGAAACATTTCCTGTTGAACCGTCATATCGAACAGTTTCTCCATAAAAACCGGGAATTCCTTTTTCAATATGATCACGGAAATCATTAGGCAAAACTTTCATCTTCACGATTTCACCAGATTCATCTGCATAGCCCAAAATATGGTGATCTTTAGATAATAATCCGTCCATAAACATTGTAAAATATCCAGTTACAAGCTTACCATTATGATCATTGGCAGCTCTTAGATAAAGTTTATTGTCATTAATTGTAAATCCAGATGATTCTAGACTAATAACTGGACTTGAATTTCTAAGATAAAGTTCAGATCCAACTTTTTGAATAGGGAAGTGAGTAGTGAATTCTGGTAGATTCGCAACCTTACGTCCATCTGCTCCAAAGTAATACTTATTTGGTAAGTTTTGGAAATTCTTTATGACAGCTTTAGGATCAATTTCTTCCCCTGGTTTTTTATTATCAGTAATTGCATCTAAAGTATTTCGTTTTATATCGCCAATCTTTTGATAAGAAAAACGTTCAACAATAGGTTTGATATACCAGGCATTCTTTTCGATAACAACTCCATCTTTCTTATGAACAAGGTGATAGTCATAACCATCAGACAAAGTAACGATATCTGTAATAACTGTATCATCAAAAGGATCTTGTTCAACTTCACTTGGAAGTCTGGTTAACATATAACCATCCTTACCAATAACGTAACTTTCCCCATCACTGGCTGGAACAGCTCTGTCTGCGACCATAGCACCTGATTTTTCAAAGTAAGACCATTTACCATTTGCAGTCGCCCATCCTGTTGCCATAGCGCCACTGCCTTTTAGGTAGTACCAAGTAGATCCTTCTTTGTACCAACCAGTACGCATAGCGCCACTATTTGCGAGTGAATACCATGTATTTCCTTCCTTGTACCAGCCAGTACGCATGGCGCCACTATCTGCTAGGGAATACCATGTATTCCCATCTTTGAGCCAGCCTGTCTGCATTTTACCAGAACCGTCAAAATGGTACCAAGAACCTGCGTTTTGTACCCATTTGTTTTTAGCGAGACTGCCATCTTGTGAAAGATTCCAGTCAGCACCATTTTTAACCCAAGTATCTGCAGCTTGTGCTTGATTGATAGACAAAAGTAGACCAGCACCTGCAAGCAAACCAAGTGTAAGTAGTTTAGATTTTTTCATAGCCGTTTCCTCCACGAATTGAAACTGTGAGATAGAGTTAGTTTAACCATATTTTTTTATAGCATACTTAAAGAGATGAAACAAAGACCTTAACGCTCTAGTGATCTTGTTTTGATAATTTACGGAGACATGATTTTAACCTCCTTTTGGATTTTTTATACTATATAATATATTAAACTGACTATTTCTGATTCCATTCTACTCCCCTATAAAATGAATGTCAACAAATAACATAAAATATTGTGAAAAAAATATTTTATTGTGCTAGAGGTACTTGCTCGCTTCTTTGATACTAAATTAAGTCATTTCTCCAACATTATTTTATATAACTACTAAAACTCCTCATGCCCCACCAAGTGATGCTGAAAGGCATAGACTGCAGCCTGGGTACGATCGCTGACCTCAAGTTTGGCAAGAATGTTGGACACGTGGGTCTTGACCGTCTTGAGAGAGATAAAAAGTTCATCTGCGATACGCTGATTTTCGTAGCCCTTGGCGATGAGTTGGAGAACATCTCGCTCACGCGCAGTCAGGTCCTCATGAAGTTCCATATGATTTCGGTGGTATTCAACCTTCTTGCTGACCTCTTGCTCAATGGCCAACTCGCCAGCAGCCACCTTACGGACAGCATGGAGCAATTCATCTGCACTAGAAGTCTTGAGCATATAGCCCCTAGCACCAGCATTCAAGACCGGCATGATCTTTTCATTGTCCAAGTAAGATGTGACTATTAATATTTTGGCTTCAGGCCATTCTTTGAGGAGGGCCAAGGTCGCATCAATCCCATTCATCTCAGGCATGACGATATCCATGACAATAACATCTGGACGCAATTCCAAGGCCAAGTCAATGCCTTGAGACCCGTTTGCCGCCTCGCCCACAACTTCTACATCGTCTTGGAGGTCAAAGTAGCTTCTCAAGCCCAATCGAACCATTTCATGGTCATCTACTAGTAAAATTCTCATCTTTACTCCTTTATGATTCCTTATCTAGCAAGGGAATACGGATATCAACTGCCAGACCTTGCTTAGGAGCTGTCAATAACTGAACCGTCCCTGCCATATCTTCGACCCGCTCCTTTATGTTTCGCAGTCCATAACTCAAGTCGTCTAAACTCCCCAACTGGAAACCAATCCCATTGTCCACCACCTTCAGCTGCAATTCAAGATCCGTCTGATAGAGATAGACATCCAGACAAGATGCCTGGGCATGACGGAGGGTATTGCTGATTAACTCTTGCAGGATACGGAAGACATGCTCCTCGATTTTCTTAGGTAATTTCATCACATTTTGCTTAAGACTAACCTTGAGATCACTCTTGTCCTCAAGCTCTTTTAGGAGAATTTGAATCCCTTCTATCAAGCTCTTTTGTTCCAATTCAACTGGTCGCAAATGCAGGAGCAAGACCCGCAAATCCTTCTGGGCAGTTTCTAAAATAGCTGTGACACTCTGCAACTGGGTCTGCATCTTTTCTCTATCCAGTCTCAAAGCCTGCTGACTGATACCTGACAAAATCATGTGGGCCGCAAACAACTCCTGACTGACGGTATCGTGCAAATCCCGAGCAATCCGCTTTCGTTCTTTCTCGATGATTTCCTCTTCCTGAGTAAGACTGCGATTTTCAGCTTTTTGAAGAGCCTCTGTCAAGAGGTTAAGTTTCCCTGACAAGGACTTGAAACTGGCATCCAAATCTGGATCAGAAACCTGAACCACTTCTTTCCCTGCCAACAAACGCTTGAGATTGGCCTGCATTTTTCCTAAAGAAAGCTCTTCGACACCTCGCCAAAACAGGACTAAGAGACAGGTCATGGACATGCTGAATACCAACAACAAAAAGACAAATTTTTCTGTTTTTTTGACATCGTGCAGGAAAATAGACCAGTCAAAATCAAGAATTTCCAGCAAGCTGTGGGAGAGAAATAAGACAAATAGGAAGGAGGTGAGGGCAATGATTACATAAGCTTGTTTTTTCATCCTCTGACCACCTCAACATCCCCAATCATAGTGGTCAAGAGAATCTTGACACTCTTGTTACTCTTGAGATAGTCTCTTGTTTCTTGATGATAGTGTTCATTGCGGAGGGCTCGCTTAGGCTGATTGAAAAAAGTCAAATCCCCATAGAGACAGTTAACGCTGAGACTGACTTCCACATCTACAGGTACAATGATTTTAGTGGTTCCTACCATCTTTCTGAGGATAATGACATTGTCATGATTGATTAAGATGACCCTCTCCAGATGAATAGTGTCCTTGCCCATGAGGCGAAAGAGATTGATATCATCAAACTGGCAAGTCTGGTAGCTTGAAAAATGATGGAGATTGCCAAACCAACGATTTTTCTCCTTCTTAACCGTTACCACCTCTTCAAAAACCAAATTGGTCTGCTCTTTTTCCTGGTTCATCATCGGATAAAGAAGAAAGAGGCTGTATATAACCCCAACAAAAATAGCTAGAATCACAAAGGGATTGAGCATGACGATGAAAAAGAAGAGAATGCTTGCCACTACTAAAAGAAGATTATTTCCCTCTTTACCAGTGTAATAGCGAATCAAAAGCAAAAAGAGGAATAAAATCAGCAGAAAACGCGAAAAATGCTCTGATACCATCAAAATCAGAGCTCCTGTCAGAAGACAGGCTTCGATAAATAAAAAGATTTTAAATTTTCTCATAGGTTCATCCTCTCCCTTCTATTTTATCACAATTCAAAAAAGTCACCTCGGTCTGAAGATGGAAAAAAGGCGATGGTTACGCCTTTTTCATCTGATCCTTTGCTTCTTTTAATTTTCCATATAGAAGATAGTCTACTTTTTGCAGATCTGCTATGGTGGCACAATTAAGGGCACACATGATGAGTCGTAAATCATCTTTCCAGCCTTGGACAATGCCAATCACTTCTTCTACTGAATAGGTTTCAACCAACTCTAGAACGGTTCGTGACAACCCCACAGCCTTGGCACCAAAAACTAAACACTTAATCATATCCAGCGGATTGCGAACGCCACCACTGACCAAGAGTTCAACCTTGTCTTTCCAGTCTTGGGCATTGAGAAGGGCTTGCATGGTGGACTGGCCCCATTGATTGAGGTAATCACGTTGACCACTGCGGCGGTTTTCAATATAGGCAAAACTGGTGCCACCACGACCTGACAGGTCAAAGGTTCGAACACCCAGTTCATAGGCTCTTTCGATGGTCTTGGCATCCATTCCAAAGCCAACTTCCTTGAGAATAATAGGAACGGGGATTTGCTTGCTATAGTCTACTAGATGCGATTGCCAGCTTCTGAACCTTCTTTCTCCCTCGGGCATGAGCAACTCCTGCATAACATTGACATGCACCTGCAGGAGAAGAGGATCCATCTCTTCTACAGTCCGAAGTCCCAACTCAACAGGCTTGTCTAATCCAATATTGGTTCCAAGAAGGAGATTTGGATGACTAGCCTTAACAGAAAAAGAGTCATCTGCTGGATCCTTGAGGGCTGCGCTATAAGAGCCCGTTACAAATAAAATACCACAGGCTTCCGCCACCTGAGCCAGCTTTTGATTGATTTCTCTTCCCTTATCGCTTCCACCCGTCATAGCATTGATATAAAAAGGAAAATCCCATTTTCGACCAGCAAACTCTGTCGACAGATCGATTTCATCCAGGTCGTAAAGAGGCAAGGAAGAATGAATCAACTCCACCTCATCAAAGCTATTATAGGAACTTTTCTGCTCAAGGGCATAGCGGATATGCTCGTCCTTACGATTTGTCGTCATGTCCTATCCTTTCTTGGTATAAGAGCTCAATCCCCAGATCGGCCCATCGGTTTTTTAGGGTTTCAGTTGATTGCTCATCAAAACTCAAGGCAATACCACAATCACCACCACCAGCGCCGCTACTCTTAGCAACAGCTTGCAAATCTTGACTGCTTTCTTTCAACTGTCTCAGCGAAGGCGTGTAAATATCTGCGCTCAAGCCTTCTAAGAGCTTGCTGGCTCTTTCTACCTGCTCGATAATTTTTTCGGCTTTTCCTTGCTCCAAGGCTTCTACCAAACAAGTCACCATTTCTTTTGAGGAACTTAAAAAATTCTGATTTATATTCTGATTGATTTGCTTGACCATATCACTAGACACAGCTACTTCCTTGGTCCATCCCACTAAGAAATCACATTCTAAAGTTGGTTTCACTTGCGAAATTGAAAAGCCCCAATCACGCTCCAAAACAGTCACTAAGTTTTCTTCTTGCAACCAAGCAGCCACCTGCTGACGATCAAATGACTGGTAGAAAACCAAATCCTCTGCCACAATACAGGCAATGTCCCCCATAGAACCATTGTCTCCGCGCTTGAGCAAGACAGCACTGGCCAGCTTGAACAAGAGATCCTGATCAAACGAAAGATTATACAGAGCCAGCAAAGCCTTGATAACCAAGACAACGACACTACCGCTAGAACCTAGACCAAACTTTTTCCCTTCCCGTTCCATTTTTCCTCGGATTTCCAAAGAAAAAGGTCGCAAGGTCTGCCCACGATAAGCGAGAAAACCTTCCACTAAAGCAATCGTTTCTTGAATCAAGCTATAGTCAGAATTTAGCGTCAAATCTACTGCGTAATCAAACATATCCGAATAAATACGGTAACTATCAGAAAAAGCAATCTCGCCCTTCATATAGATGGGAATGGCCTTTATCAAGGCCAACTGTCCGGGCTCTAAAATAGCATACTCACCTGCCCAATAGAGTTTTCCACAAGTTTTAACAGCAATCATCTTGGCTCAAATCCTTTGTTTTTGACACAATCAAGCGATAACGTTGACCGAAGATTTCTGATAAATGCTCCAAGTCTTTCTCTTGACAGAGGACCTTAACATTGGGACCAGCATCCATGGTAAAGTAGCAGGCTTCTCCTTGCTCACGAAGCTGGCGGACAAAGTCCATGGCTTCATAAGAAGCATCCGTCAGATAAGAAAAGGCTGGTGATGCTGTTTTTGTCGTAGCATGCATAGACAGGGCATTCTCCTCCGTTAACTCCCCAACCTTGGCAAAGTCATTTTCCTTGAGATAAACCAGCATATCCTGATAATCCTTCTCAGACTGACGTACCCAGTCATCAAAAGTCGTCGAAGTTTCCACACAGAGTTTCATCCCGTCACGGCTAGAGATTGTTTTTTTCTTGTCTTCTAGGACCAACATCATCATAGCTAGTTTCAAATCTGTCTCTACAGGGTAAATTTCTCCGCTATCCTTGTCCCAGGCACCTAATGGTCCATAAAAACTCCGAGAGGAAGATCCTGAGGCAAACTTCGCTTCCTGCGCTAACTGACTTCTATCCAATCCAAGCTGAAAATAAGCATTACAAGCCTTGATCAAGGCAGACAAACCGCTAGAACTTGATGATAAGCCCGCTGCAGTAGGCATATTATTTTGAGTGTCAATACGAACAAAGCCCTTACCATCTGGACGGTAACGGTCAATAATCTTACTCACCTTGGCATGCTCAGCCTCACTCTGGAACTGACCATTGATATAAAATTTATCAGACCTTGCATGGGCTGGTAAAGGTGACAAAGTCGTCTCTGTGTACATATTTTCCAAAGTCAGAGAGATGCTGCTAGTAGCAGGTATCATCTCTTTTTCTTTTTTCTTTCCCCAATATTTGATAATAGCAATATTTGCGTAGGAACGTACTGTTACATGCTCTCTATCCATGTCTGAACAGCTCCTTTCTCTTCTAATCTTTCTGCTAGTTCTTGAGCTTGTGTCAAATCTGCTGCCAAGGCTATGATACAGCCTCCTAGCCCACCACCGCTCATCTTGGCCCCCAGAGCACCATGGATAAGAGCCGTTTCAACCAAAGAGTCTGCCTCAGGGCTACTGACACCAATTTCTTTTAAATGTAAATGCGCTTGACTGAGGGTTTGTCCCAGCCCTTCAGCATCTTTTTGTGAAATCGCAACTTCTGCCTGCTGGGTCAATTCTCCCAAGGCATGCAAAAACGGTAGGGCATCCTTGCCCTTGCTTTGAACCACTTGGATGGCTTCACGAGTATGGCCATAAACACCCGTATCGGCAATCACCAAATAGGCGGATAAGTTCATCTCAAGCTCTGTAAATCCTACTTTCTTGATAAAGCGAATAGGTTGGTCACTGAGACAGGTCTTGGCATCCAAACCACTTGGTTTCATATGGGCAATCATCTCCGCCCGATTGACCAAGATTTCTAGTACATGATGAGGCAGGTCGGCTTGATAGTAATCAAAAACCGCACGAATGGCCGCTATGCTGATAGCAGCTGACGAACCCATTCCCCGTTTTTCAGGGATAGCCGAGTCAATCTCACAGCGAATGCAGGCTTCTGTGATATCTAAATACTCCAGCGAAGCATAAACTGCCATGGACAAGGTATCTTCCTCATAGAGGCGCCAAGGACTCGCTGCAGGAACTACCTTACAAGTCACCTCCACCTCTAAGAGAGGCAGGGAAATGGCAGGATAACCGTAAACGACCGCATGCTCCCCTATTAAAATTATCTTACTATGTGCCTGACCGACACCAATTTTTTTTGTCATTTTTTCCTTTTGCTAGACGAAAAAGCCGTCTCATTTTTTCATACAAGTATTTATTCTCTCCTATCTATTTTATTATATTTTCACAAAAAAAGCGATTGTTTCCTTCACAATCGCCTCTTTCATTATTGAACCCATTCGCCATTATAGTTGACGTAGTAGCCATCTACAGTGGTATTCACTGCCAAAGCACCTGAGCTGTAAGCATAGTACCATTTGCCATTGACCTGGAACCAGCCTGTCTTCATATCGCCATTTTGAGCATCTAAATAATACCAAGTCGAGCCTTCTTGATACCAGCCAGTTGTCATAGCTCCTGATGAACGGAGGTAGTACCACTTGTTACCAAGATATTGCCAGCCTGTTTGCATGATACCAGTTTCTGGATCTAGATAGTACCAAGCTGAACCATCATTTATCCAACCTGCACGTCTCTCACCACCAATATAGTTTTCTCCATTAATTTCCGTTTTAGCTAGATAATACCAATTAGACTGGTCATAAAGCCAACCTGTCTCTAAAGAATGATTTTGATTAAAGTAATAGTTCGTGTAAAAACTCTTCTCTTCTTTATCTTCCGGATTTGTACGTTTTTCCCCATACTTTCTTCCAACACTGTCTTTAGTTTTAACCTCTAATGCTTTCCAACCAACAAACTCTTGTAGCACTCCATTTTTGTCAAAGTAGTACCATTCTGGCATTGGGGAACCTTCTAATCTTATACCATTAGGGTAAGGACCAATTGTATATCCTTTAACTGGCATTGGAATGTATTGCCAACCAACAACCATTTCACCATTATAATCAAAATAATAGGTCTTGCCATCAATCACTCGCCAGTCCGTTTCTTTGATGTCACCCTTCTTGTAGTAGGTTCTACCATTTTCTTGTACAAATTGCCAACCTTCTGAATCAGCATCATCCGCCAATACTGCACTTGTTGCTAGCAAACCGAAGAAAAAGACTGCTAATGCGATTTGCATCAATTTTTTTATTGTTTTCATTAGACGTATCCTCCTGCAAGAATTATAGTAAAAATTAAATTGTATGTCAATATGACGGCTTTAAAATCATATAATAACGAAACATATTAAAAATTGAAACAGTAGTAGTACACTTTGGCTTTGAAAATATTTTTAGAAATTATAGTATATTGAAACTACAATAGTATACCATGACTCCTAAAATATATCATATTGAATCTAGAATACTACATTGTGCATACTAAAATATTCCTAGAAATTAATTTGAATTTTCTAATCTATTTCTTCACATCTTATTTCACTCCACTATATTATGACGATTATGACGCGCTTACAGTCAGCCTTCAACTTCCTGAAATGCAAAAATCTCCTAGCAGATTTTCCTGCTAGGAGATTTTCTTATGAGAGGTACTTATTTAAGCTTTGAAAATCGGACTTATCATCTGATAATTATCAAATAATCTACCAATTAAGCTTCTTCGTCTTCTTTACGACGACGGCCTGCAAGACCAAGACCAAGTAATGCACTTGCGGCTGCTGCTACCATAGCTACAGTAGAATCTGCTGTACCAGTATTTGGCAACTCTTTCGCTCCTGCTTTCTTAGCTGGTGTTGCTGCATTTGAGCCTTGTTCAGCAGATGTAACTGCCTTACCAGCTGGTGCCACTCCATGTGAACCTTGTTCAGCAGATGTAACTGCTTTATCAGCTGAGATTACAGCTGTTGTACCATCTGGGAAGGTTACTGTTGTGGTACCATCTTTACCTACTTTAACATCTGTTGCTGTTGGGTTTGACTTCTTAACTGCTTCTGCTACCTTGGCTTTTTCTGCATCAGTCAAGTTGCTTGGATCTACAACTGGTGTTACTGATGGATCTTTAACACCATCTGCATCCTTAGACTTATCATCTGCTTTATTAGCTGGGATTACTGCTGTTGTGCCATCTTTACCTACTTTAACATCTGTTGCTGTTGGATTTGATTTCTTAACTGCCTTATCTGCTGGGATTACTGCTGTTGTGCCATCTGGGTAAGTGACAGTTGTTGTGCCATCTTTGCCAACTTTAACATCTGTTACTGTTGGGTTTGATTTCTTAACTGCTTCTGCTACCTTAGCTTTTTCTGCTTCAGTCAAGTTGCTTGGATCTACAACTGGTGTTACCGCTGGATCCTTAACTGCGTTATCTGATGATTTCTTAACTGTATCACCTGATGGGATAACGGCTGTGCTACCATCTGGGAAGGTGACTGTGGTTGTGCCATCTTTGCCAACCTTAACATCTGTTACTGTTGGGTTTGATTTCTTAACTGCTTCTGCTACCTTAGCTTTGTCTGCTTCAGTCAAGTTGCTTGGATCTACAACTGGTGTTACCGCTGGATCCTTAACTGCGTTATCTGATGATTTCTTAACTGTATCACCTGATGGAATAACGGCTGTGCTGCCATCTGGGAAGGTTACCGTTGTTGTGCCATCTTTGCCAACCTTAACATCTGTTACTGTTGGGTTAGATTTCTTAACTTCATCTGCTACCTTAGCTTTGTCTGCTTCAGTCAAGTTGCTTGGATCTACAACTGGTGTTACCGCTGGATCCTTAACTGCATTATCTGATGATTTCTTAACTGTATCACCTGATGGAATAACGGCTGTGCTGCCATCTGGGAAGGTTACGGTTGTTGTACCATCTTTGCCAACCTTAACATCTGTTACTGTTGGGTTTGATTTCTTAACTTCGTCTGCTACCTTAGCTTTGTCTGCTTCAGTCAAGTTGCTTGGATCTACAACTGGTGTTACCGCTGGATCCTTAACTGCGTTATCTGATGATTTCTTAACTGTATCACCTGATGGGATAACGGCTGTTGTACCATCTGGGAAGGTTACCGTTGTTGTGCCATCTTTGCCAACCTTAACATCTGTTACTGTTGGGTTTGATTTCTTAACTGCTTCTGCTACCTTAGCTTTGTCTGCTTCAGTCAAGTTGCTTGGATCTACAACTGGTGTTACCGCTGGATCCTTAACTGCGTTATCTGATGATTTCTTAACTGTATCACCTGATGGGATAACGGCTGTTGTACCATCTGGGAAGGTTACCGTTGTTGTGCCATCTTTGCCAACCTTAACATCTGTTACTGTTGGGTTTGATTTCTTAACTTCGTCTGCTACCTTAGCTTTTTCTGCTTCAGTCAAGTTGCTTGGATCTACAACTGGTGTTACCGCTGGATCCTTAACTGCATTATCTTTTGTTGCTGTAGCTGGAACACTTGGTTCTGATACATTGCCTGCTGGATCTGTTGCTTTCGCTGTTACGTCTCCTGCTGGAAGCTCTTTCGTTGGTGTGATTGT